>NZ_JAWSTH010000181.1:0-5604 GCF_033542075.1 Conexibacter stalactiti | reverse complement strand
CGTGCGCGGCGGCCGCGCCAAGCGTCGCGCCCGCGCCCGCGCCCGCGACGCCGCCGCGGAGCCGCGCGCATGAGCGCCGCCCTCTCGGTGCGTCGCGTGTCCGTCCGGCTCGGCGGCCGCCTCGCGCTCCGCGACGCCGAGCTGGAGGTCGAGCGCGGCGAGCTGGTCGGCCTGATCGGCCCCAACGGCGCCGGCAAGACGACGCTGCTGCGGGCCGCGCTCGGGCTGCTCGCCCCGCACAGCGGCCGCGTCGAGGTCGACGGCCGCAAGGCCGCGCCCGGCCGCGTCCCGATCGGGTACGTGCCGCAACGCCACGAGTTCGCCTGGGAGTTCCCGATCTCGGTCGAGGACGCGGTGATGACCGGCCGCACCGGCACGCTCGGCCTCTTGCGCCGCCCCGGCGTCGCCGACTGGCAGGCGGTCGACGAGGCGCTCGAGCGGGTCCGCATGGCCGAGCTGCGCACGCGACCGGTCGGCGAGCTGTCGGGCGGGCAGCGCCAGCGGGTGCTGGTCGCCCGCGCGCTCGCCTTGCAGTCGCCGCTGCTGCTGCTCGACGAGCCCTTCACCGGGCTCGACATGCCGACGCAGGAGCTGCTGTCGGAGCTGTTCCTGGCGCTGGCGCGCGAGGACCGCGCGGTGCTGATGACGACGCACGACCTCGCCGCCGCGATCTACGGCTGCGACCGGCTGGCGCTGCTCAACCAGACGGTCGTCGCCGTCGGCGCGCCGCGGCAGCTGGCCGGCGACGCCGCGCTGTGGCAGCGCACCTTCGGCATCGGCGAGCGCAGCCCGCTGCTGCGGATCCTCGCGGCGGCCGCGTGATGTCGCCGGCCGACTTCCTCACCGACCTGCTCAACCCCGACCTCGCCTTCCTGCCGAAGGCGCTGCTCGTCGCGGTGATGTCGTCGATCGTCTGCGGCGTCGTCGGCTGCTACGTCGTGCTGCGCGGGATGGCCTTCATCGGCGACGCCGTCGCGCACGCGGTCTTCCCGGGGCTGGCGGTCGCGTTCGTGCTCGGCGGCAGTCTCGTCGTCGGCGGCACGATCGCGGGGGTCGTGACGGCGATCCTCGTCGCGGTCTTCTCGCAGAGTCGCCGCCTGAAGGAGGACTCGATCATCGGCGTCTTCTTCGTCGCCGCCTTCGCGCTCGGGATCGTGATCATCTCGCGGGCGCCGGGGTACGCCGGCTCGCTGCAGCAGTTTCTGTTCGGCTCGATCACGGGGATCCCCGACGAGGACGTCTACGTCGTCGCCGGCACCGGCCTGCTCGTGCTCGGGATCGTGCTGCTGCTGCACAAGGAGCTGGTGACGATCTCGCTCGACCGCGAGACGGCCCGCTCGCTGGGGATCAAGGTCTTCTGGCTCGACCTCGTGCTGTACGTGCTCGTGACGCTCGCGGTCGTCATCAGCGTGCAGACGATCGGCAACGTGCTCGTGCTGGCGCTGCTGATCACGCCGCCCGCGACCGCGCGCCTGCTGACCGATCGGCTCGGCGTGATGATGGCGCTGGCGCCGGCGATCGGCGGCCTCGGAGCCTTCGTCGGCCTCTACATCTCGTGGTCGTGGGACTACCCGACCGGCGGCACGATCGTGCTCGTGCTGACCGGCTGCTTCCTGCTGGCGTGGTGCTGGCGTCTGGTCAAGAATAAGACTCAGTCCTATTTTTGCTAGCCTGCCGCGCATGAGAAAGCTCCCTGTGACCGTCCTCTCCGGCTTCCTCGGCGCCGGCAAGACGACGCTGTTGGAACACGTGCTGCGCAACCGCGACGGCCGCCGCGTCGCCGTGATCGTCAACGACATGAGCGAGGTCAACGTCGACGCGCAGCTGGTGCAGCGCGGCGACGCCGCCGTCGACCACGTCGCCGAGCGGCTCGTCGAGATGTCCAACGGCTGCATCTGCTGCACGCTGCGCGAGGACCTGTTGATCGAGGTCGCGCGGCTGGCGCGCGAAGGCCGCTTCGACGCGCTGCTGATCGAGTCGACGGGGATCTCGGAGCCGCTGCCGGTCGCCGAGACGTTCACCTTCGCCGACGCGGCCGGCGAGTCGCTCGGCGACGTCGCGCGGCTCGACACGATGGTGACCGTGATCGACGCCTCCACCTTCCTGGAGGAGTGCGACGGCGTCGAGGACCTCAACCAGCGCGGCGTCGGCCTCGGCCCCGAGGACGACCGCGCGATCGTCGACCTGCTCGTCGACCAGGTCGAGTTCTGCGACGTCGCGATCGTCAACAAGTGCGACCTCGTCGACCACGACACGGTCGCGCGGATCGAGGCGATCGTCCGCACGCTCAACCCCGGCGCGCGGATCGTGCGCGCGACCAACGCCGAGGTGCCGCTGCGGTTGGTGCTCGACACCGGCAGCTTCGACCTCGAGCGGGCCGAGCAGGCGGCCGGATGGCTGCAGGTCGCGCGCGGCGAGGAGCAGCCGGAGACCGACGAGTACGGCATCTCCAGCTTCGTCTTCCGCAGCCGCCGGCCGTTTCACCCGCAGCGGCTGTGGGAGCGACTCAACCGCCCCTGGGAGGGCGTCCTGCGCGCGAAGGGCTTCTTCTGGCTGGCGACCCGCCACGACATCGCGGCGGAGTGGTCGCAGGCCGGCAAGGTGCTGACGGTCGGCGCCGCCGGCGGCTGGTACGCGGCGCTGAGCGAGGCCGAGCTGGCCGACGAGCCGGCGTGGGCGGACGCGCTGCGCGAGCTGGCCGACGGTCCCTACGGCGACCGCCGGCAAGAGCTGGTCTTCATCGGCACCGAGATGGACCGCGAGCAGATCGAGGCCGACCTCGCCGACTGCCTGCTGAGCGACGCCGAGCTGTCGCTCGGCCCCGACGGCTGGACGCTGCTCGACGACCCCTTCCCGGCCTGGGAGCCGAACGCCGCGCTCGAGCACGACAGCTCCGCGGCGTAGGCCGGCCCGACGACATGAACATCGACAAGGACGTGACTGTGAAGCTCCGTGCACTGCTGATCGGGCTGGTGGCCGTGCTGGCCGCCGCCCTCGCGCCGGCGCTCGCCGGCGCCGCCCTCCCGACGCAGGAGCGGCACGTGCTCTCGGTGGGCCACGTCGACGCGATCGCGCCGGAGTGGGCCGGCGGCAGACTGAGCGTGCGCCTGCACGACGACAGCGGCGAGGCCGGCGAGGTCGAGCGCGATCCCGGCGACGTGCTGCTGCACGCCAAGCCCGAATCGGAGGTGCAGATCCCCGACGGGCTCGATCCCGCCTTCTACGCCGTCTGGGGCGAGCCGGGCGCGACGCGCTGGCTGCTGCCGCAGACGCAGAACCCGGATCTCGTCTGGGCCGGCTGGTCGAGCGAGTCGATCCCGGCCGGGGTGTTCGAGGGCGACACGCTGACGTGGAGACTGATCAGCGTCAGCGGCCCCGGCTGGCTGAAGATCTTCAACGACAGTCCCTTCGGGCTGCCGCAGATGAAGCTCGACGGCAGTCAGGCGCTGCCGGTCAGCACGCAGATGGGCGTCGCCACGCACGCGCACTTCAACTGGCTGTTCTCCGCGAAGGGCCTCTACAGAATCCGCTTCGAGGTCTCCGGGACGCCGCTCGGCGGCAGCGCCGTCAGCAGCGGCTCGGTCGAGTACCGCGTCTTCGTCGGCGACCTCGCCGACCTGCCCGACGATCCGGCCGCGCCGGAGCTGGCGATCGCCGGCCTGCGCGACCCCTACGCGCCCGGCGAGCGCGTCGAGCTGACCGCGGTGCAGACGCCGCAGACCGACCTCGACCACTACCACTGGTTCTCCCGCTGCGGGTCGGCGACCGAGTTCACCGAGGTCGGCGGCGGCGGCGCGCACGCCTTCGACGCCACGCTGGAGCACGACGGCTGCGACTACCGCGTGACGCTCTACGGCGATTCGCACGCGGCGCTGGCGACCTCGCCGGCGGTCACGCTCCATGTCGCCGCGCCGCCGGTCGTCACGCCGCCGGTCGTCGAGCCGCCCGTGGTCGTGCCGCCGGTGCTCGTGCCGCCCGTCACCGTCCCGCCGGCCGTGCCGCCGGGAACGGACGCTCCGCAGGCCGCGTCGCCGGGCAGGAGAGCGGCTGCGACGGCGCTGGCACTGCGCACCGTCAGCGCGAAGGGCCGGCAGCTGAGCGTCGCGGTCAGGCTGGGCAGCAGAGCGCGCGTGACCGTGCGCGTGCTGCGCGGCACGCGCGTCGTCTCGCGCGGCTCCGCGGGCGTCGTCAAGGCCGGCTCGCGCACGCTCCGCGTCAGGCTTGGCAAGCGCCTCGGCGCCGGTCGCTACCGCGTCGTCGTGACGGCCCGCACGGGCGGCAGAACGGTCACGCGGACGGTCTCGCTGCGGATCGGCTGACGGAATAGAAAAGCCCCGCGTGAGCGGGGCTTTTCCGTAGTCAGCAGTAAGCGGGATCCTGTCTAAGAGCAGCCATCCATCTAAGCGGCCGACCTGGACCTCGGCGGGCAACCTGCAAACGGTCCGGCTTGGCCTTGCATCGGGTGGGGTTTGCCTGGACGCGCCGCGTCACCGCGACGCCGGTGCGCTCTTACCGCACCTTTTCACCCTTGCCGGCCCGCCGTTCGCGAACGAGCGGCGGACGTAGGCGGTATGTCTCTGTGGCACTTTCCCGCGGGTTTCCCCGGGTCGCCGTTAGCGACCACCCTGCCCTGCGATGTCCCGACTTTCCTCGAAGGCAGACGTCGCACCTCCGCGGCTGCTTGGCTGACAGGCGCCAGCGTACCGCGATCAGCCGCGCTCGGCGAGCTGTGCAAGCTCGTCGCCGAAGCGACGCTCGATCGCGTCGTCGATCGTGCTCTGGAAGATCGCCAGCACGGCCTTCGACGCCATCGGCCGCAGCCGCTCGATCGTCTCGGCGATCTCGTCCCAGCGGGCGCGCGGGTGGCCGGCCTCCTGGAAGTGCGACCAGACGCGCTCGTGGAAGGTGTCGAGGAAGGCGTCGGCGATCGTCTCGCACTCGCGCTGCACCAGCTCGAAGACCGGCATCACCGGCTCCAGCGGGATGCCGCGGTCGGTCAGCTCGGCGGCGGCGTCGAGCAGCGCCGGCGTCGGCAGCTCCAGGCGGCCGTCGGGCAGCGCGCGGACGGCCCCCAGCTCGGTCGCGCGCTGCACGAGCGCCGGCGTCAGCTGATCGCCGAGCAGCCGCAGCAGCTCGTCGGGCTCGACCGTCCGCGGCGGCTCGGCGCCGGAGGCGCCGCTGACGACCCGGCGCAGGTCGCGCAGCTCCGGCGAGGCGGCCGTGTCGCCGTCGTCGAGCAGGCGGCCGATCGCGGTCAGGTTGAAGCCCTCCGCGCGCAGCTGCCGGATCCGCTCGATCCGCGCGACGTGCTCGGCGCCGTAGAAGCCGACGCCATTGCGCACGACCGGCGGCGGCAGCAGCCGCTGCGTGCGGTAGGCGCGGATGTTGCGCGCCGTCAGCCCGGTCCGCTCCGACAGCTGCTCGATCGTCAGCTCATCGTCGCTCGCGGGGGTGCGGCGCCGTCTGCGGTCGGGGCGGTCGGCGCGGTCGGAGGCCACGCGCTCAAGCGTACCGGCGCTCATCGCGCGGCGAGCGCGGGCGCGCCGGCCGCCACCTCGCCGGGTGCGGCGCCGGCCCGCGCGGGCGCGGCGCCGTAGTCGGCCG
>NZ_JAWSTH010000180.1:0-5622 GCF_033542075.1 Conexibacter stalactiti | reverse complement strand
AGACGCCGGCGAGCGTCGCGCTGCCGCCGCCGGCACCGACCTCCGCGACCCCGGCGCTGCCGGGGCCGCCGAGCGAGGCCGCCCAGCTCGCGACAGGCAGCGGCGTCAGCGCGGTCGCGGCGGTGCGCAGCGCCGTGCGCGCACGGTGCAGCAGCTGCCGCACCGCCCCCTCGCTGAGCCCCAGCGCGGCAGCGACCTCCGTGCGGCTGCGGCCGGCGAGCGTAGTCTGCACGAGCGCCTCGCGCTGTCTCGGCGGCAGCTCGGCGATCCCGGCGAGCGCGTCGCGCACCCGCTCGCGCTCCGCGGCGGTGTCGGCCGCGTCGCGCGTGCTGCCGGCGACGCCGGAAGCGAGCGGGTCGGCGATCGCCTGTCCCTCCTGCTTGGCGATGCGAATCGCCTCATGACGCACGATCTGGTGCAGCCAGCCGCGCAGGTGCGCGACCTCGGCACCGGCGGCCAGCGCCGCCCACGCGCTCGTCAGCGCCTGCTGGACGACGTCCTCCGCGCGACTGTCGGGCGCGATCCGGCGGGCGAATCCGATCAACGGACGCCGGTAGCGCTCGACAATCGCGGCGAAGGCGCGTTCGTGCCCGGCGCGCGTCAGCGCGACCAGGCGCTCGTCGGTCTGGGTGCTGAGCAGCGCGTCGGTGAGCGCGGGCCTCATCGCGAGGCGGCGCTCAGCGACGCAGTTGCGGCGCGCGGAGCGGGGCGACCCCCGCCGCTCCGCGCCGCGCGCCGCAGGTCAGTCGTCGTCACCGCGACGGTCGTCGTCATCGTCGTGGTCGCGGCCGTTGCAGTCGCCCTTGCCCTCGCCGGAGAACTGCTTCAGCTCGGTCGCGCTGACGGTGCCGTCCTCGAGCGTCGTGCCCTTCACGAGCAGCTTCTGGCCGACGGCGGGGAGCGCCAGCTCGTTGGCGCGGACGGTCACGGTGCGGGTCTGTCCGCCGCGCAGGCGCTTGCCGTCGCCGCGGTGGGCAGCGCGGGCGAAGCGATGGTGCTTGCCGCCGCGATGCCACTTGTGGCCCTTGACGGTCAGCGTGAACGTTCTCGCGCTCGCGTCGACGGTCGCGACCGTGCCGAGCACGACCG
Organism: Conexibacter stalactiti; assembly: GCF_033542075.1. Lineage (NCBI taxonomy): Bacteria > Bacillati > Actinomycetota > Thermoleophilia > Solirubrobacterales > Conexibacteraceae > Conexibacter > Conexibacter stalactiti. The sequence continues at coordinate 4,533 of NZ_JAWSTH010000180.1, read as the reverse complement.
TGCGGCCGGCCTTCGCGCTGTCGTCGTCGGAGCCGCGGTGCGCCGTCGCGGTCGCGCTGAAGCTGGCGCAGGCGAGCGCCAGCAGTGCCACGACCAGCGTGGCGATGCGCGTGCTGCGTCGGATGTCCATCGTGGATGTCCTCCTTGGTCCGTCGTCGGTGACGCCGTGCTTCGGCGCCCTCGGACAGGAAGAGTGCCCGCGGACCAAAAGGTCACGCAAAAAGACGAACGGCCCCGTGCAACTGCACAGGGCCGGTCAACCTTCGTGAGGTTTTGGCGGGCGGCTACGCGCCACACCGCACGGGGCTCAGGTCCCGTGGCACTTCTTGAACTTCTTGCCCGAGCCGCACCAGCAGGGGTCGTTGCGGCCGATCTGGTCGATCGCGTCGACTCTGCGCTGCTCTATCCGCGGGCTGCCGTCGTCCTCCTCGGCCTCCGGCTGGTCGGCGCCGATCGCGAGCGCCGCGGCGTCGGGGTCGGTCGTCATCGCCGAGTACGGCGCCATCGTCGAGCTGGCCGAGCCTGAGTAGGTGAAGCCGCCGCTCGTCCACGAGCTGTTGCTGGTGGTCGACTGCGGGATGACGTCCTGCGGCGCAGGCGGCTCTTCCTCGCCGGTGTCGATCTGGACCTCGACGTTGAAGACCATCCGGGCGAAGTCGGCCCAGATCGTGTTCATCAGGTCCTGGAAGAGCGTGAAGCCCTCGTTCTTGTACGCGACGAGCGGCTCGATCTGGGCGAACCCGCGCAGGTGGATGCCCTCGCGCAGGTAGTCCATGTCGTAGAGGTGCTCCTGCCAGCGCTGATCGATGATCTGCAGCAGCAGGTAGCGCTCCAGCACGCGCATCAGCTCGTCGCCGAGCTCTCTCTCGCGCTCGTCGTAGCGCGCTGTCGCCTCTTCGGTGAAGAGACGGTGCAGCTCGCCGCGCTCGATCGAGTCGGGGTTGAGGTCGTCCTGCGAGAAGCTGAGCGGGAATATCTCCGCCACTCTCGCGAACAGGCCCTCGACGTCCCAGTCCTCGATGTAGTCGCCGGGGCACGACTCGTCGATCGTGCGCTCCAGCATCTGGTTGATCTGGTCGCGCGCCTCGTCGCCCATGTCGCGGCCCTCGAGGACCTCGTCACGGTAGGCGTAGACGATCCGGCGCTGCTCGTTCATGACGTCGTCGTAGTCGAGCACGCGCTTGCGGATGAGGAAGTTCTGCTCCTCGACCTTCTTCTGCGCCTTCTCGATCTGCTTCGAGAGCAGGCCGGCCTCGATCGGCTCTTCCTTGCCCTCGTCGTCGGTCGTGCCGAAGCGGTCGAGGATCTTGTAGATCCGCTCGCCGGCGAAGAGGCGCACGAGGTCATCCTCAGCGGAGAGGTAGAAGCGCGTCTCGCCCGGGTCGCCCTGACGGCCGGAGCGGCCGCGCAGCTGGTTGTCGATCCGGCGCGACTCGTGACGCTCGGTGCCGATGATGTAGAGACCACCGGCCTCGAGGACCTTCTCCCTGTCCTCGTCGACGCGCCGCTCGATCTCCGGCAGCACCTTCGCGTAGTGCTCGTCGTAGTCGGGGTCCTCAGGCGTCAGGCCGAGCTTGACCAGCTCGCGCGCGGCGAGGTGCTCGGGGTTGCCGCCGAGCTTGATGTCGACGCCGCGACCGGCCATGTTGGTCGCGATCGTGACGGCGCCGGAGCGGCCGGCCTCGGCGACCGTCTCGCCTTCCTTCTCGGCGTGCTCGGGCTTCGCGTTCAGGACGATGTGCGGCACACCGCGCTTGGCGAGGCGCGCGCCGAGGTCCTCGGAGACCTCGACGGAGATCGTGCCGACGAGGATCGGCTGGCCTCTCGCGTTGCGCTCGACGATCTCGTCGACGACCGCCTGCCACTTGCCCTCTTTGGTCTTGAAGACCTGGTCGTTCTGATCCTTGCGGATCATCGGGCGGTTGGTCGGGATCTGCACGACGCCGAGTCTGTAGATCTTCATGAACTCGGTCGCCTCGGTGATGCCGGTGCCGGTCATGCCCGAGAGCTTGTCGTAGAGGCGGAAGTAGTTCTGGTACGTCACCGTGGCCATCGTCTGGTTCTCCTCGGTGACGTTCACCCCCTCCTTCGCCTCGATCGCCTGGTGCAGCCCCTCCGACCAGCGACGGCCTTCGAGGATGCGGCCGGTGAACTCGTCGATGATCGCGACCTCGCCGTCGATCACGGCGTAGTCGACGTCGCGTCTGTAGAGCGCCTGCGCCCGCAGCGACTGGATCAGGTGGTTGACGAGATGGCCGTTCTCGGCGCGGTAGAGATGGTCTATGCCGAGGAAGCGCTCGGCCTTCTCGACGCCGCGCTCGGTGATCGCGACCGTTCTGTGCTTCTCGTCGAACTCGAAGTCGTAGTCCGCGACGAACTCCTTCTTCGTCTTCGGATCCATCCCCTCCGGTCTTCTGCCGGGGGTCAGCATCGGCGCCAGACGGGCGAATCTGGCGTACAGCTCGCCGGCCTCCTCGGGCGCGCCGGAGATGATCAGCGGCGTGCGCGCCTCGTCGATCAGGATGTTGTCGACCTCGTCGACGATCGCGAAGGTGTGAGCCGCCGAGCGGCGCTCGAGGCGGTCCTTCGCCGTGCGGACCTCGCCGAGGTCGCGGCCGCCGTGCTGGACCTTGTCCTCCAGCGAGCCGGCCATGTTGTCGCGCAGGTAGTCGAAGCCGAACTCCGAGTTGGTGCCGTAGGTGAGGTCGGCGGCGTAGGCGGCGCGCTTCTCCTCGGCCGGCTGCATGTTCTGGAGGACGCCGTAGGTGACGCCGAGCGCGTCATAGATCGGCGACATCCACTCGCAGTCGCGGCGCGCGAGGTAGTCGTTGACCGTCACGACGTGGACGCCCTTGCCGGCGAGCGAGTTGAGGATCGCGGGCAGCGTGCCGGTGAGCGTCTTGCCCTCGCCCGTGCGCATCTCGGCGATGTTGCCGTCGTGCAGGACCATGCCGCCGATCAACTGCACGTCGAAGTGACGCATGCCCATCGTGCGGCGGCCGGCCTCGCGCACCATCGCGAAGCAGTCGTAGAGGAGGTCTTCGAGCGGCTCCGGATCCTCGCCGCGAGCGCGCTCGCGCAGCTCGTCGGCGGCTTCGCGCAGCTCCTCGTCCGACATCGCCTCGTATTCGGGCTCGAGCGCGTTGATCTTGGCCACGCGCTGTTCGTAGCCCTTGAACTTCTTCGCTTCGCCCATGCGAAGTGCGCGATCAATCAACGACATGGGGCTAGCGTAGCATCGGCGCAGGGGCCGGATGCAACCCTGATGTGATGGTCCGAACCGTCAGGAATCCGAAGATCCGGCAGGCGTCGCGACCGAACGCCGCGACGCCAGCAGAACCCGTCGCCTACGCCTGCGCCTGAGCGCCGTACGCGGCGGCCTGAGCGGCGCGCGTCTCCCTGCGCTTGCGCCGCTTGTCGCGGTGGCGCTTGACCTGTTTCGCCATCTGCTCCTCGCAGACGTTGATGGCGTGGCCCATGTCCTCGGCCTCGGCGCGGGCGCGCAGCGTCACGCCCTTGAGGTACAGGGTCGCCTCGGCGACCTGCGACTGCGCGATCGACGGGTTGCGCGCCTCGATCAGCTCGACCTCGAGCTGCGCGAGCTCCGACACCTGGCGCGAGATCTTGCGAAAGCGTCGCTCGATCTGATCCCGCTGGGCCTGGGTGACGGACGTGTTGCGTCCCTTGACCTCGATGCGCATGGGCTCCCCCTTCTATGGGTGGGCTCGGGTGTACCACCATCGTAGTCCCCTCAGAACACGGATCCCGAACGTGCCCACGAACGTTCGAGCCGGTGAGTGTCAGCGCGCCAGCGTGCGCGCGTAGGCGACCGCCGCGACGTGCTCCGCCCCGGCCGCGCGCAGCGCCCGCGCGCAGGCCTCGAAGGTCGCGCCGGTCGTGTGCACGTCGTCGACCAGCAGCACGCGCGGCGGGACCGGCCCGGCGACCCGCAGCGTCAGCCGGCCGGCGGCCAGCCGGGTCGCGCGGGATGCGCCGAGCTGCCGCGTCGCGGGTCCCGCGCGCCGCAGGCACGACGCGACGGGGAGCGCGAGCCGCCGCGCGAGCGCCTCCGCGATGCGCGCCGCCTGGTCGAAGCCACGACGGCGATGGCGCGCCGGATGCAGCGGCACCGGCACGAGCGCGACCTCGCGCAGCAGCTCGGCCGGCGCGCCGGCCGCGATCTGCGCGGCCATCAGCTCGGCGAGCGGCAGCGCGCCGCGGAACTTCAGCGCCGCGACGAGCGCGCGTGCGGGCCCGTCGTGCGCCAGCGGCGCCCACGCCGCGGCGAAGGCGGCGTCGTGCGCGGGACAGCGCTCGCCGCACGGTCGCGGCAGCGCGCAGCGCGGGCAGCGCTCGCGCGGGAGCCACGGCAGCTGCGCGCGGCAGGCGTCGCAGATGACGGCATGGGCGGCGGTGAGCGGCGTGCGGCAGGCGGCGCATGCCGGCGGCGCGAGCGCGGCCAGCAGCTCGTCGCGAGCGCGCAGGAGGAGGTCGGCGACGGGCGGGCGGCGCGGCTCGCGCGCGACGGGCGGG
>NZ_JAWSTH010000179.1:0-5752 GCF_033542075.1 Conexibacter stalactiti | reverse complement strand
AGCGGGTTGGCGACCGCGAGCGCGCGCAACGTGCCGCGCAGGCCGCCGGCGCGCAGCTCGGCGACGACCCGCCGCACCGCCAGCACGCCCTCGGGCTCGTCGCCGTGGACGCCGCCGAGCAGCGCGACGGTCGGGCCGTCGGCACCGCGCAGCTCGTCGACGACGAGCGTCGCCCCGCCGGCCGGCAGCTCGCGGCGCGCGTGGCGCGGGGCCTCGGCGGCGCGGGCGGCCTCACGCGTGCGGTCGCCGTCGGTCATCGCTTACCGCCGCACCCGCGCGACCGCCTCGACCTCGACCGGCGCGCCGAGCGGCAGCGCCGCGACGCCGACCGCCGAACGGGCGTGGCGGCCGGCCGCGCCGAGCACCTCGAAGAGCAGCTCCGAGGCGCCGTGGGCGACCTCCGGCTGACGCGTGAAGCCGGGGGCGCTGGCGACGAAGACCGTGATCTTTGGAACGGCCGCGATCCGCTCCAGCGAGCCGGCCGCCTTCGCCAGCTGTGCGAGCACGTGCGCGGCGCAGCGGCGGGCGCAGTCGTAGCCGATCGCGACGTCGTCGTCGCTCGCGAGCGCGCCGGTGTGCGGCAGTGCGCCGTCGACGAACGGCACCTGGCCGGAGACCCACAGCAGGCCGTCGTCGTCGGCGACCGGCAGGTGCCAGTCGAGCACCGGGTCGGGGGCGGGCAGCTCGAGCCCGAGCGCGCGCAGCCGCTCGGTCGGGGTGGTCGTCTCGGCGCTCATGCGGTTGCGGCTCCGTGGTGGTTGGTGATGACGAACGGCTCGACGGCGGCCGGCCGCCTCGCGCGCGGCAGCGCGGCAGGATCGGCCGGACAGCACCCGGGGGTGTCGACGGCGATCGAGCCGGCGGCGACGGCGGCATACGGGGCGCGCCAGGCGACCGCGCCCTTCAACGCGATCACCGTGGCGGCGGATGGGTCGATCCCGCTCGCGGTCAGCTGCTCGATGTGGAACGGCGGCGTCGCGTGCTCCATCGCGAGCACGGTCACGCCGCTCCGCTCGTGCTCCAGCACCGCGGTCGCGCCCATCGAGAAGCGCTGACCGGTCATGTATTCGCCGCCGCCGACGTACTCGCCGTCGCCGAGCCGCGCCACGCGCAGGCGCAGCGGCAGCGGCGCGCCGTGCAGCGCGTCGCTGTGGCCGCCCAGCTCGACCGCGACGAGCGCGCCCGGCCCGGCGTCGCCCGCCGCGGCCACCGCCGCCGCGTCGACGATCGTGACGACCGCGCCGCGTGCCTCCTGCGCGATCAGCTCGGCCAGCAGCGCGGTGCCGTCACCCGGTCCGCCGCCGCCGACGTTGTCGGCCAGGTCGGCGAGCACGAGCGGCCGCTCGCGGCACGCGAGCGCCGCGCGCACGGCGTCGGCCGGCGCCGGATAGGAGGTCTCGAAGTCGGCGAGCTGGGCTTCCACGTCCGCGAGCGTGGCAGCGACCACCTCGCGCGCGGCCGCGGCGGCCGCGGCGGCGGTCGAGAAGCGCACCGCGCCGGGCGCATCGCCGCCGACCTCGCCCGCGAGCACCGTCGCCGCGACCCCGAACCCCGCCCGCTCGACGTCGCTGTAGGGGAAGCCGGGCAGCAGCGAGACGCGCGCGACGCCGGCGGCGGCGGCGCGCGCCTCGGCGCGCGCGAGCAGGCCGCGCATCGGCTCGTCGTCGGTGCCCTGCGCGACCGGCGAGGTCAGCGCGGCGAGTTTGCCGAACGCGCTCGCGAGGTCAGCGCCCCCGACCGCCGAAGCCACCAGCTCCGCCGCCTCGCTCCCGCAGGCGCGCATGTCGACGTGTGGGTAGGTGCGGTAGCCGACGATCGCGTCGCACAACGCCGCCGCCTCCGCCGACAGGTTGGCGTGCAGGTCGAGCACGGCCGCCAGCGGCACCGCCCCGAACCGCTCTCGCACGCGCGCCAGCGTCTCCGCCTCCATGTCAGCCGCGCCGTCGGCGACCATCGCGCCGTGGAGGTTGACGAGCACCCCGTCGACACCGCCGTCGACCGTCGCCAGCGCCGCGTCGAGCCGCGCCAGCAGCGCTGCCGTCGTCGCCGCGTCGGGCGGGCCGCCGGGCCAGGCGCCGGCCGACAGCACGCCGACCGGCTCCAGCTCCGCCGCCCCCAGTCCGTCGAGGAAGCCGCCGATCACCGAGCCGGCGCCGCGATGGCGGTCGAGCAGCGCCGTACCCTCCAACAGCTCGAACCGCTCGAAGTCGGCGAGCGTCGTCGTGCGGGCGGAGTAGGTGTTCGTCTCCTGCCACATCCCGACGATCGCGACCCGCGCCAGCACCGACCCCACCGCCCTAGAGGATCCCGTAGCGCTCGAACGCGACGGAGGCCTTCATCCCGTTCGCCAGCTCTCTGCGCACGTGGTTCTCGCCGCTGACCTTCTCCAGCGCGAGGTCGATCACGCGCCGCTCGACGTCCTGCGGCACGACGACGAGGCCGTCGGCGTCGCCGATCACGAGATCGCCGGAGCTGATCCTCACGCCGCCGCACTCGACCGGCTCGTCGATCGCGACGACTTCGTCGCGCCCGAGCGAGTCGGCCGGGCAGAGGCCGCGCGTGATCGTCGGGAAGCCGAGCCTGTTGAGCTCGCGCACGTCGCGCGTGCCGCCGTCGATCACCGCGCCGCGGCCTCCGGCCGCTCTGATCGCGGTCGCCAGCAGGCCTCCGAAGAGTCCCGACGAGTTGCGTCCCTGCGCGTCGATGAAGAGGACGTCGCCGGGCTGCAGCGAGTCGATCATCTCCAGCAGCTTCGCGTAGGGCCGCTCCGGGCGCTCGTCGACGGCGACCGCGCGCGTCGGGCGCAGGCGGCCGACGAGCACCCAGTCGCCCGCGACGACCGGCTTCAGGTCGGTGCGGATCACCTGGTCGGGCAGCCCGATCGTGTCGAGCACGTCGGAGACGACCGCCGAGTAGAGCTTCTCGGCGAGCAGGTCGTAGTCAACGGTCATTCTGTTCTTCCCCGCGATTTCATGGTGTGGTGGTTGGTGCGTCACCAGATCGACCAGCCGCCGTCGACGACGAGGTTGTGGCCGGTCACGAACGACGCCTCCTCGGAGCAGAGGAAGCGCACGGCGGCGGCCAGCTCGGCCGGCTCGCCGACGCGCCGCAGCGGCGTCGCCGCGGCCAGCTGCTCGCGCACGCGCGGGTCGATCGGCGCGTCCTCGACCGGGAACATGCCCGGGCTGACGCTGTTGACGGTGATCCCCCAGCGCCCGACGGCGGCGGCCAGCTCGCGCGTCAGCTGCACGACGGCGCCCTTGGAGGCGGCGTAGGCGACCTCGCGCATCGGCCCGCGGTCGCCCGGCGTCTCGCCTGCCACGACCGGCTCGTAGTGGGCGTTGTCGAGCGCGACCGAGCCGTAGACGGAGGCGATGTTGACGATCCGGCCGAAGCGCTGGTCGCGCATCAGCGGCAGCACCTCGCGCGCGAGCGAGAAGCCGGCGGTGACGTTCGTCTCCAGCACGTGCTGCCAGGCGTCGTCGGGATAGTCCAGCAGCGGCGCGAGCACCGAGGTCGCGGCGTTGTTGACGAGCACGTCGACCGTCCCAAAGCGCTCGCGGCAGGCGTCGACGACACGTGCGCGGTCCTCGGCGACCGTCACGTCGCCGGCGACGGCGACCACCTCGGCGGCGCCGGAGCGACCGGCGAGCGCCGCAACGGCGGCGTCGAGCCGCTCGCGCCGGCGGCCGACGATCACGCAGGCGGTGCCGGCGGCGGTCAGCGCCGCGACGGTCGCGCGGCCGAGGCCGGTCGCGCCTCCGGTGACGATCGCCGCGCGCATCAGAAGACGATCAGCCCGCGCGCCAGCTCGCCGGCCGCGAGGTCGCGGAAGGCCTGGTCGGCCTCGTCGAGCGCGTAGCGGCGCGTGACGAGCCGGTCGAGCGGCAGCTTGCCGGCGAGGTGGAGGCCGACGAAGCGCGGGAAGTCGACGGGCGGATTCGAGGAGCCGTAGACGGAGCCGACGAGCGTGCGCTCGCCGACGAGCAGCTGGTGCGGCGGCAGCTGCACGGCCGGCGTTCTCGTCGGCGGGTTGCCGAGCAGCACGCAGGTGCCGCCGACCGCCAACGAGGTGAACGCCTGCTCGACGGCGGAGGCGTCGCCGACGGCGACGATCGCGTGGTCGACGCCGCCGGGGACGGCGGCCTTGATCTGCTCGACCGGGTCGCCGGCGGAGGCGTCGACGACGTCGGTGGCGCCCAGCTCGCGGGCGTAGTCGAGCTTGGCGGCCCGCACGTCGACGCCGACGATCGGGGTGGCGCCGGCGACGACCGCGCCGAGCACGGCGCTGAGGCCGATCCCGCCGCAGCCGAAGACGGCGACCGATTCGCCGGCGCGCACGCGCGCGGCGTTCAGCACGCCGCCGCAGCCGGTCGTGATCGCGCAGCCGACGAGCGCAGCGACGTCCAGCTCGATCGCGTCGGGGACCTTGATCGCGCCGCGCGCCGGGATCACGGTGTAGGGCGCGTAGGTCGCGGGCCCGTAGTGGTAGACCGGCTCGCCGTCGCGGTGGAAGCGCGGCGTGCCGTCGATGCCGCCGCCGAACGGCGGCGGGTCGAGGCAGACGCCGGGGCGGCCGCGCTCGCAGGAGGCGCAGCGGCCGCAGCCGGGCGCCCACGAGATCACGACGCGGTCGCCGGGCTCGAGGCCGGTGACGCCGCCGCCGACCGACTCGATCACGCCGGCGCCCTCGTCGCCGAGCACGAGCGGCATCGGCAGCCCCTCGTGGGTGCCGTCGACCGCGTGCAGGCAGCTGTGACAGACGCCGGAGGCGGTCATCTTCACGCGCACCTCGCCGGCCTGCGGCGGGTCGACGACCAGCCGCTGCAGCTCCAGCGGCTGGTTGACGGCGACCAGCACCGGCACGTCGATCTCGAGTGGCCGACCGGCCGTCTGCTGTGTTTCAATAGCTGAAACGCTCATCTCAAAACACTCTACCATTCGATTTCGGGGGTGACAATGCGCGTCATGTCAGTGGTTGACCCAGCCGCCGTCGACGGTCACGACCTGACCGGTGACGAAGTCGCTCTCGGCCGCGGCGAGAAAGACGAAGGCGCCGACGAGGTCCTCCGGCGTGCCGCGCCGCGGGATGCTCTGCAACGCCGCCTGCTCGCGCGCGACCGCCTCCTGGTCGGGGAACTGCTCCAGCTCGGCCTCGGTCCGGATCGCCCCCGGCATCACGCAGTTGACGCAGATCCCCTCGCCGCCGACCTCGCGCGCCAGCGCGCGCGTGAAACCGACGATCCCGGCCTTCGTCGTGACGTAGTGGAGCGCGCCGGCGCTGCCGAGGTCGGCCATGACGCTGGAGACCGTCACGATCTTGCCGGCGCCCTTCGCGCGCATGCCGGGATGGACCGCCTGCGCGCACCACAGCAGCCCGTCGAGGTTCGCGCCGAGGACGCGCCGCCACTCCGCGCCGTCGATCTCGTGCCAGGCGATCCGGCCGGTCGCGGCGGCGTTGGCGACGAGCACGTCGATCGTCCCCATCGCCGCCTCGACCTCGGCGACCAGCGCGCGCACCTGCACGCGATCGCTGACGTCGGCCGCGATCGCGAGCGCGTGGGCGCCGCCGGCGCGCAGCTCGTCGACCAGCGCGTGCGCGTCGGCGGCGTCGCGCTCGCCGGGCCGGTGGTGGACGGCGACCGCCGCGCCCTCGCGCGCGTAGCCGCGGCAGACGGCCGCGCCGATCCCGCGCGCGGCGCCGGTCACGAGCGCGACGCGCCCGGCGAGCCGGCCGCTCATCGCGCGGCCT
>NZ_JAWSTH010000178.1:0-5868 GCF_033542075.1 Conexibacter stalactiti | reverse complement strand
CAGCGGCCTGCTGGGCGGCCTGCGCCTCCTGGGCGGCGGCAGCCTGCTGGGCGGCCTGCGCCTGCTGCGCGGCGGCGGCCTGCTCGGCCTCGCGTCTGGCGGCGGCCTCGGCCTCGCGCTTGGCGGCGTCCTCGGCGTCGCGGCGCGCCTTCTCCTCCGCGTCGCGGCGGGCGCGCTCCTCGGCGTCGCGGCGGGCCTTCTCCTCGGCCTCCTTGCGCTGACGCTCCTCCTCGGCGCGGAAGACCTCGCGGCCCTCGCCGATGACCTTGCCGAGCGCTCTGGTGACCGTCAGGCACGACTTGATCGCGTCGTCGTTGCCCGGGACGACGTAGTCGACCTCGTCCGGGTCGCAGTTGGTGTCGACCAGGCCGATGATCGGGATGCGGAGGCGTCTCGCCTCCTTGACGGCGATCGCCTCGACCTTGAGGTCGATCACGAACATCGCGTCGGGCGTGCGCGACATGTTCTTGACGCCGCCGAGGTTGGCCTGCAGCTTGAGCAGGTCGGCTCTCGCGGCGAGACGCTCGCGCGTCGGGAGCAGGTCGAGCTGACCCTCGCGCTCGTAGCGCTCGAGGTCGTGCAGCCGCTTGATGCGGTTGGTTATCGTGCCGAAGTTCGTCAGCAGGCCGCCGAGCCAACGGTGGTTGACGTACGGCATGCCGGCCGCCTCAGCGACCTCCTTGATGCCGTCTCTGGCCTGCTTCTTGGTGCCGACGAAGAGGATCGTCCCGCCGCGCAGCGCGACCTGCTGCGCGAAGTCCTGCGCCTCGGTCAGCAGCTCCTGCGTCTTGAGCAGGTCGATGATGTAGATGCCGGCGCGCTCGCCGTGGATGAAGCGGCGCATCTTCGGGTTCCAACGGCGCGTCTGGTGGCCGAAGTGAACGCCGTTCTCAAGCAGCTCTTTGAGGTCAACCGGAGTGGTTGCGGTCGCCATGGTGTTGCTCCCTTGGGTGGTGTTGGGCACTGCTCCCGGCCGCGGGCCGCGCTGATCCCGACGTCAGGGCGTCGAGCAGGGCAGCGGACCCGTACGCGTCCGGGTTCGTTTGACTGCGTACATCGAGAAGTCTACGCGACTTCAGCGCAGCTGCGACTCGAGCCGCGCCAGCACCTCGGCGAGGTCGGGCGGCAGCGGCGAGGAGACGTCGACCTGCTCGCCCGTCAGCGGGTGCTCGAAGGCGAGCCGCGTCGCGTGCAGGAACTGGCGCTGCAGCCCGAATCTGCCGGCTCTGCCGTACTCCGGGTCACCGGCGACGGGGAAGCCGATCGCCTGCAGGTGGACGCGGATCTGATGCGTGCGGCCGGTCTCCAGCACGACCCGCAGCAACGACGAGTCCGGCAGCGCGCGCTCCAGCGTGAAGTGGGTGCGGGCGTCGCGCGGGTCGTCGGTCTCGGTCGACATGCGCGTGCGCACGCGGCGGTCGCGGCCGATCGGCGCGTCGATCGTGCCGCTGCGCGCCGGCGGCGTGCCCTCGACGAGCGCGAGGTACTCGCGCCGCACCTCGCGCGCCTCGATCATCGCCTTCAACAGCCGGTGCGACTCCTCGGACTTCGCGACGACGAGCAGGCCGGAGGTGTCGCGGTCGAGCCGGTGGACGATCCCGGCGCGGGCGGCGTCCTCCCCGCCCGCGGCGCGGCCGGAGAGCGCCTGCGACAGCGTGCCGCTGCGATGGCCGGGCGCCGGGTGGACGACGACGCCGGCCGGCTTGTCGACCAGCAGCAGGTGCTCGTCCTCCCAGGCGATCGCGTACGGCGCGTCGCCGGCCGGCTCCAGCTCGGCGGCCGGCTCGGGCGCGACCTCGACGCGCTCGCCGGCGGCGAGCTTGTGGCGCTTGGGGCGCGCGGCGCCGTTGACCGTCACGAGGCCGGCGTCGATCAGCCGCTGCGCCTTCGCGCGCGAGCCGAGCGGGCCGGCGAGGAAGCTGTCGAGCCGCTCCCCCGCGTCGCCGTCGGCGACCTCAAGCAGCAGCGGGGCGGCGGGCATTCAACTCCAAGACGATCACGAGGACGATCACGCCGCACGTGACGGCGATGTCGGCGACGTTGAAGGACGGCAGGAACGGCTGGCCGATGAAGTCGGTGACGTACCCCTGGCGGATGCGGTCGACGAGGTTGCCGATCGCGCCGCCGAGCAGCATCCCGGTCGGCAGCCACATCCAGCGCGCCGTCGGGTTGCGCGCGAAGAAGCCGAGCAGCAGCGCGACCGCCGCGAAGACGACGATCAGCACGAGCGCCCCGCCGCCGCCGAGGAAGCCGAACGCGACGCCGTCGTTGTGGACGTGGACGATGTCGAGGAACGGCAGCACCTCGTTCTTCTCCCCGACCTCGACGTCGGCGCGCACGAGCGCCTTCGTCACCTGGTCGAGCACGAGCACGAGCGCGGCGACCAGGCCGACGCGCAGCCAGGCTGCGGCGGTGCTCATCAGCCGCGGATCAGCCCCACGACGATCCGCCAGACGATGATCAGCACGAAGGTCGCGACCATCGGGCTCAGATCGAAGGGACCGAAGTTCGGCAGAAATCTGCGGAAGATGTTCAGGTACGGCTCGACGACCTGACGCAGGAAGTCGAAGAAGGCGTTGCTCCAGCGCGAGTACGGCACGCGCACGCCGACGCTGAAGACGATCGACACGACTATGTAGGCGAAGATCAGGATCAGGTAGACGGTGAAGACGGCGTCGACGTAGTCGGCGATCGTGCCGCGCGTGTCACCGAAGACGAGCGCGCCGTTCACGCTCTGCCTCCGTGCACGACCGCATCGGCCGCCTCGTCGAAGGCGGTGCGGATGCCGTTGCGCTCGAGCGCGGCGAGGCCGCGGGCGGTCGAGCCGGCCGGCGAGGTGACCGAGCGGCGGACGGCGAGCGTGTCGTTGTCGCGCGCGGCGAGCAGCTCGATCGTGCCGCCGACGGTCGCGGTCACGAGCTCGGTCGCGACGTCGGCCGGGATCCCCAGCCGCACGATCGCGTCGACCTGCGCCTCGACGTACAGCGCCGTGTAGGCCGGGCCGACGCCCATCGCCGCGGTCGCGGCGTCGATCAGCCGGTCCGGCAGGCGCACGACCGTGCCGACGCGGCCGAGCAGGCCGAGCAGGCGATCGAGCAACTCGCGGTCGGCGTCGGCCGGCTCAGCCAGCACGATCACGCCGCGCGAGACCGCGACGTTGACGTTCGGCATCAGCCGGAAGACCTGTTGGCCGGGGTAGGCGGCCTGCAGCGCTTCGAGCGGCACGCCGCCGAGGATCGAGACGATCGCGGCGCCCGTGCCGGCGGCCTCGGCCGCGACCTCGTCGAGCTGATACGGCTTGTGGCAGAGGAAGACGACGTCGGCGCGCTGCGCCAGCTCTGCGTTGGAGACGACCGCTTCGCCGCCGAGCTCCGCCGCGAGCGCCTCGGCGCGGGCGAAGTCGACGTCGGTCACCAGGAGCGGGTCACCCCAGCCGCGCGCGAAGGCGCTGGCCATGTTGCCCGCTCCGATCAGTCCTACCTGCATGGGCGCAAGCGTACCGTTCCGGCCGCTCGGAGCGCCCTCAGCTCTGGTTGAAGAAGCCCTTCTCGATCAGCCGCGCGCGCTCCTCGGCCGACACCTCGACGTTGCGCGGCGTGAGCAGGAAGACCTTGTCGGCGATCCGCTGCATGCCGCCGTCGAGCGCGTAGGTGAGTCCAGACGAGAAGTCGATCAACCGCTTGGAGAGGTCGGTGTCCGACCCCTGCAGGTTGAGGATGACCGGGATCGAGTCCTTGAACTTGTCCGCCACGTCCTGGGCGTCGTTGAACGACTTGGGTACGACGAGATGCACGCGGACCTCCCCGCTGCTGCGACCGTTGCGCACACCTGCACCGCCACCGCCGCCTCCACCGCCGCTGCCGCCGACCGGCCGCAGGACGCTGGTGCGCCGCTCGACCGGACCGTCGTCCGCGAAGATGTCGTCGATCTCGTCGCGCCGGCGCCGGCTGCTGCTGAGCCTGCGCACGTTGGGACGCTCTCGGTACTGGTCCTCGAGGTCGACCTCGGGCTCGGTGTACTGCTGCCGCTCACGCTCGCGACCGCGATCTCGATCGCGGTCGTAGTCGGGTTCGTCGTCGTAGTCGTGTTCGACGGCGAGCCCGAAGTAGACGAGCGCGCGGTGCCAGGTGTCGCGAAATGCCATGACGGTGAGTGGTTCGTGCAGGCAAGGAGAATCCCTGCAACGCCTTTCATTATGCGCCTCGGCAACATTTCGCGCGGAGCGCGCGCCGAATCACTCGTACAGCGTCGAGCCGAGGCGCACGATCGTCGCGCCCTCCTCGACCGCCACCTCGTAGTCCTGCGAGGTGCCCATCGACAGGCGCCGCAGGCCGTGGCGCTCCGCCAGCTCGCGCAGCGCGGCGAAGTACCTGCGGTTGTCCTCCGGGCGCACCGCCAGCGGCGGCATCGTCATCAGGCCGCCGACCGGGACCGGGCAGCGCTCGATGAAGGCGGCCAGGTCAGCTGGCGCGACGCCGCTCTTGGACGGCTCGCAGGCGACGTTGACCTCGATCAGCACCTCGAGGTCCCTGCGGGCGCCCGAGTGGCGCGCGAGCTGTTCCAGCACCGAGTCGCTGGCGACCGAGTGGATCAGCCGCACGAACGGCACGATCTGCTTCACCTTGCGGCTCTGCAGGTGGCCGATGAAGTCCCACGTGAACATGTTGGGGTGGGCGATCGCCTTCGCCTCGAGGTCCTGCGCGCGGTTCTCGCCCAGCAACGTCAGGCCTGCTTGCGCAAGCAGGCCGATCGCCTCCAGCGGGACGTACTTGACGGCCGCCAGCAGCTCGACCGCGTCCGGCTCGCGACCGGCGAGCGCCGCCGCCGTGTCGATCCGCTCGCGCGCCTCGGCGACGTTGCGAGCGATCCGGTCGGCGTCGAGACCTTGGATCACGCGCGCCATGCGGCTCCCGCCTGCCGTCCGCTAACCGGCCTTCTCGTCATGCGCGCCATGCGGCACCTGCCTGTCGGCCGGTCAGGCCGCCGTCGCGGCGGTAGGAGAAGAACAGCTCGGGATCGGAGCAGATCGTGCAGAGGCCGACGTCGTGGATCTCGTGGACGCCGGCGGCGCGCAGCTCGCGCCGCGCGACCGCCTTCAGGTCGACGTGGTCGCCGGCGCGCACGGCGGCGCCATGGCGGGCGAAGGCGTCGTGCACCTCGGCGCCGGTCTGGTAGCAGCAGACGCCGGCGCCGGGGCCGATCGCGGCCGCCACCGGGCCGTCGGCGCCCAGTTCGCGCAGGGCGCGCACGCCTTCCTCCAGCACGCCGGCCGCGAGGCCGCGCCAGCCGGCGTGGACCATCGCGACCGCGCCGCAGGAGATCAGCGCGACCGGCAGGCAGTCGGCCGTCAGCACGACGGCGGCGACGTCGCTCAGCGCCGTCGCCTGGCCGTCGTAGCGCTCCTGCGCGTCAGCGGGCGCCGGCGGCACGGTGACGCGCCGCACAGCCGCCTCGTGGACCTGCGTGCCGATCGCGAGCGCGCCGCGCGGCACGCAGACGGCGGCCGCGAGCAGTTCGTCGTTGCGCGCGACGGCGGCCGGCTCGTCATCGGTCCAGGCGGCGAGGTTGAGGCTCGCGTACGGGCCGGTCGAGACGCCGCCGCGACGGGTCGTGAAGAGCGCGCGACCGCCGGGCAGCTCGATCCCGATGTGCTCGCCATGCCATTCGAAGGGAGCGGGAAGGTCCATCTCCCTTGATGCTAGGCGATGCCCGCGGCGCGATGCCCGGCCGCGCCTCCGCCTCGCGCGCCGGCGTCTATGCCTGGCGCGCGCCCGCCAGCGCCGCGGCCAGCTCCGCCTCGCGCCCGACCGCCTCGCCGTCGAGCTTGGCGCGCAGCGCGGCGGCGAGGCCGCGGCCGAGCGCGGCAAG
>NZ_JAWSTH010000177.1:0-6272 GCF_033542075.1 Conexibacter stalactiti | reverse complement strand
CGACTTGCGCCGGCGGCGGCCCTTCTCCGACGCGACCCGCTGGCGGGGCCGCGGCCGCGCTCGAACGCCCGCCCACCGGCACCGGCGACGCCGCCGGCCCCCGCCGTCCGCTCGCGCTCGAGCTGCTGCTGCTCGCGCTGGGGGCGGCGGCGCTCGCGGTCGCGCTGCACTGGCCACTCGTCCTCCACCTCGGCGACCACGTCGCGAAGGACCTCGGCGACCCGCTGTCGCAGGCGTGGCAGGTCGCGTGGGGCGGGCACGCGCTCGCACACCAGCCACTGCGGTTCTTCGACGCGAACCAGTTCTATCCGTACGCCGACACGCTCGCCTTCTCCGACGCGCTGATCGGCTACGCCCCGAGCGGCCTGATCGGCGACGGGCCGCATGCCGCGATCGTCCGCTACGACCTGCTCTACCTGTTCGCGTACGCGCTCTCGTTCGCCGGCGCGTACCTGCTCGCGCGCACGCTCGGCGCGTCATGGCCGGCGGCGCTCGTCGCCGGCGCCGCCTTCGCCTTCTCGCCGTGGCGGCTGGAGCAGGCCGGTCACCTGCACGTGATCTCCAGCGGCGGGATCCCGCTCGCGCTGGCGCTGCTCGTGCGCGGCTGGCAGCGCGAGTCGGCGGCGCTGGTGCTGGCCGGCTGGGTCGTCGCGACCTGGCAGCTGTCGCTCGGCTGGACACTCGGTCTGCAGCTCGCCTACCTGCTGCTCGCGCTCGCGCTCGCGCTGCTCGCGCGACGGTGGTGGTTGGGGCGGCGTGCCGCGCTGGCCGCCGCGCACCTGCCCGCCGCACCGGCCCCGCGCCGCGCGGCCGACGGACCGAGCAGCGGACGTTTGCTGCCGTATGGCGACACCAGACGTCCGGTGCTGCCGCCTGCGCGTCGCCGCGATGACGCCCCGGGGGGAGCGGGCGCGCCGGTGGCACCCGCCGACGTCGCGCCGACCCCGATCCCCCGCCCGCTGCTCGCAGCGACCGCGGCCGGCGCGCTGCTGTTCGCGGTCGTCGGCGTCGCGATCGGCCGCGTCTACCTGCGCGTCGCCGACGCCTTCCCCGGCGCGCGCAGAGGACCCGAGCTGGTCGCCGCCTACTCCGGCGGGCCGCTGGAGTTCCTCGCCGCCGGCCGCGACAGCCTCGTCTGGGCCGACGTCACCGCACCGCTGCGCGACGACCTCGCGGCAGTCGCCGAGCAGTCGCTCTTCCCCGGCCTCGTGATCGTCCTGCTGGCCGTGCTCGGTGCCGGCTGGGGCCGCTGGTCGCGCGCGCTGCGGATCGGCCTGGCGGCCGGCGCCGTCGCGACCGCCGTGCTGGCGCTCGGCTACGCCGACGCCGACCTGCGACTGCTGTTCCCCTACGGCTGGCTGTCGCTGCTGCCCGGCTGGGATGCCATCCGCACCCCCGGCCGGCTGATGACGCTGGCGACGCTCGCGCTGGCGCTGCTCGCCGCCGCGGGCGCCCAGCGATTGGCCGAACGGTGGCGCTGGGCGCCGCTGCCGCTCGTGCTGCTTGTGCTCGTCGAGGGCAGCGCCTTCTCGTTCGACGGCGGCCGGCTGAGCGGCCCGCCGAACCCGGCCGTCCCGCGCGCGCCGGCCGGGCTCGCCGACGCCACGCCGCCGCTGCTGCAATTGCCGTTGACCGCCGAGGACAACCGCCGCTACCTGCTGTGGTCGACCGACGGCTTCCCACGCATGGTCAACGGGCGCAGCTCCACGATCCCGCCCGCGTTCGCGGCGCTCGGTCCGCGCATCGGCGGCTTTCCCGACGCCGGCTCGGTCGCGCGCCTGCGCGCGCTCGGGGTGCGAACGGTCGTGCTGCACACCGACCGGCTCGCGGGCACGCCGTGGGCCGGCTGGGCGCAACGCCCCTGGCGCACGCTCGGCCTCTCACGCGAGCTGCGGGACGACCTCGTGCTCTTCGGTATCCCCCCGTTGCAGCGGTGACAGCGCTGTTCCAGCTGAAACAGGGGCGTTGCGCGCCGGACGCCCGACGAGCGCCAGCAACAGCAGCCCGACGCCTGCACCAACCGCGAACAGCGCCGCGGCACCGCCGTCGCCGGTGACCACCGCCGGCACGTCCCACAGCGCAGGCGCGGTGCAGGCGACGACGAGCCAGAGCGCGAGCGCGGCGAGCGCGACGGGGACGTCGTTGGCGGCGCGGGCGGGGCCGGCTCCCGCCTCCCTCCCCCACGGCAGCGCGAGCGCGAAGGCGACGATGACGCAGGCGAGCACCGGCAGCATCGTCGCCCAGCCGTTGCCGAGGCCGACGGCGCTCAGCAGCGTGTTCGTGAAGAGGTCCTCGCCGATCAGTCTCGCCCAGGCGCCGGCGCTGTCGGGGTCGCCGATCAGCGGCCGCGTCAACGTCGCCGCCAGCAGCAGCGTGACCGAGGGACCGAGCAGCGCCGCGCACAGCGCCGGCCGCGCGCGCCAGGCCGGCGCGAAGCCGAGCGCGACGAACGGCAGCAGCGGGATCAGGAAGCGCGGCCCCGGCGTGCCGCCGCCGAACGGCGTCCAGTAGCCGGAGTCGTAGAGCAGGTAGGCGAGCGCAACGGCGCCCGCCAGCAGCGCTTCGGCGCGGCGGCCGCGACGGTGCAGCAGCACCAGGCCGTAGACGCCGACGGCCGCGACCGGAGCGATCGTCAGCAGGCCGCGCGCCGAGACGAGCAGCTCCAGCGCCGTCGCCGGCTCGGGCAGCGCGATGCCGAAGAAGTGGTCGTCGTTGAGGCCGAGCTGGGCGTGGCCAGTCACGCCGGAGACACGTACCGCGCCCGTGTAGGAGTTGTGCCAGAGCGTCCCGAACGCCCACAGGTTGTACGCCGCCAGCGGCAGCACGCCGGCGATCACGCCGCCCGCGTAGGCGCCGCCACGTCGCAGCCGCGCCGGCCAGTTCGCCAGCGTGCCGCCGCGGCAGGTCGCGTAGAGGCCGACGAGCGCACCGGCGATCGCGAGCGGGTACTCGACCAGGACGGCGAGACCCGCGAGCAGACCGGCGAGCGCGACGAGACCCAGCCGCGGCGGCCCGGCGCGCTCGCGCAGCAGCAGCGTGAAGGCGCCGAAGGCGAGTGCCGCGGCGAGCAGATGGCCGAACAGCTGCGTCGCGAACGGCAGCACGAGCGTGCCGGCGCCGAGCGTGACCGCGGCGGCGAGCCCGCCGCCGCCCGCCAGCCGCTGGCCGGCCCAGCCGACCATCCCCAGCAGCAGCAGCGCCGGCAGCACCGCGCCGACCAGCCCGAGCGCCCAGACGATCGGCGACTGCCGCTCCAGCAGCGACTGCACGCGGTCGCGGCGCGCGACGCTGTAGCCGTAGCTGTGGACCGGCAGCGCGCTGTAGTGCCAGCGGCTGCGGCCGTGCTCGCGCGCGGTGCGGGCGGCGTCGTCGGCGAGACGATCGGCGCCGACCGCGTCGAGCCCGGCGTAGACCGGCGTCAGCAGCAGCGCGGCGCCCGGTGCCTTGACGGCGTAGAAGTGACCGTCGTACCACGACTTGTCACGCGTCTCCCAGTGGTACCTGTCGATCTGCGCGTCGCCGTCGGCGAACGCCTTGATCTGCGCGAAGTAGGAGGTCTGCGCCCAGCCGAGGCTCTGCATCACGAGCGCGTAGGCGATCCCGAGCGCGGCGAGCGCGAGCAGCGCGCGCAGGCGGCCGCCGCGCGGGAGGCGCAGGGACGGGGCGGGGCTCACGTGCGCGACCTCATCCCCCACATCCTCGCGAGCGGATATGCGCGTGGGATTGCGGTTCTGTGAACGGCGTGCGTCGAACCGTCACCCTCCCGTCTCAGGTGAAGAGGTCGCCGACCCCGCCGGTCGGCACGTGGATCCAGCCTTCGCGAGCGATCGTGCCAGCCGGGTCGGACGGGGGCGCATGCGTGCGTCGCAACTGCGCAGCCCGAGCCACGAACGCGCACAGGAGCGCGTCGAGCACGTCGTCGGAGGCGACGCACCGCTCGCGTGTCTCCGCGCTGAGGCTCAACGTCGCACCGACCTCCGCCACGCGCGCCTCCAACGTCGCCAAGCGCGCCTCCCGCAGCGCGCCGTCGCGCTTGTCGTTGGCGGTCGGCAGCTCCCACCGCCAGCGCGCGGCCGCCGGGTAGACCTCGAACCAGGGGCCGTGGACGCGAGAGAGGGAGCGTGCGCCCGCGGCAGCCACGCCCACGCCAGCCACGCCCATCCCAGACTCACCCGCGCCAGCCACGCCCGTGCTGCCGTCGCCGCGCATCGCCGCCGCGCTCAGCAGCGCCGCGGCGCGCATCGCGCAGATCCCGATCAGGTCGGTCGAGACCGACAGCGGCACGCGGCCCGTCTCGCGCGCGACCCAGCGATCGGTGAGGCGCAGCCGCAGCGTGCGCGACTGCTCGTCGCGCTCGGCCGCGACCGGCGAGCGCGGCTCCGGCCACGGTTCGCCGCCGGTCCACGCCGCGATGGCTCGTTCGAAGGCGACCGGCCAGCCGAACGGCGCGTCGATCCCGACGGCGTACGCGCCGCCGTCCGCGGCGCGCTCGGCACGCTCACCGCCGCCGCCATGCTCATCCGCTGCGCGCTCGGCGGCGTCGAGGATCGCCTCGTCAGAGATGCCGCGGCGCGCTTCCAGGACCCGCGCCTCCCGCCCGTGCCAGCGCACGACGCAGAGCGCGGTGTTGCGGTCCTGCGCGGCCAGATCGACCCCGACGGTCAGCACCACGCGCCCTCGAACGCCCGCCGCTGGCCGAGGAATGGCGATCTGTACATGTCATGGATGTACAGATCGCCGCTCGTCCGGCGCGCGCGCCGGCTCACGGCGCGGCCGCGGCCTCCGCCTGCCGCGCGCCGGCGCCCCACACCGCCACGGCCGGCACGATCAGCACCGCGCCGAGCGAGACCAGCTCGGCGACGGCGTCCGCGGTCGAGAAGCCGTCGAGATGACCGGCGTGGAAGATGAAGTGCAGCAGCGCCATCAGCGCCCAGCCGGCGCAGACGGCGCGCACCAGTTCGCGCTGGAGCGTCCACGCCGCCCAGCCGAGCACGACGGCGAAGCCGAGGTAGAGGCCGCCGACGTCGGTCACGAGGTGCTCGTTGTACGGCGGCAGCAGGTCGACCCAGCTGGCGAAGAAGGGGTAGTCGTCGTAGAAGCTCTGCGGCGCGAACGACGCCGGCAGGCCGATGCTGATCGCCGTCACCGTCAGCACGACCAGCGCGGCGCGCGCGATCCCCGGCGCTCGCGCCGTCATCGCTCGTCCCCGCCCTCCGGCGTGACCTCGGGCGCGGCGTCCAGCGCCAGCGGCATCAGCGCCTCGAACGGCACGTGGCCGAGCTTCTGCGGGTTGCGCACGATGTCGATCGCGACGATCCGGCCGGCGTCGATCGTGAACGAGACGACGCCGCGGATCCCACCGTCGTCGAGCAACAGGCCGGGCGCGCCGTTGACCTCGGCGAGAGCACCGTGGGCGTCGGCGTCGCTGCGCGCCCGCAGCACGCGCGTGAAGCCGGCCAGCATCCGCGCGACACGCTCCGCACCCTCGACCGGCTTGCGCGCGGCCGTGACGACCCCGCCGCCGTCGGAGGTGAAGACGACATCGGGGTCGAGCACGCCGAGCAGCGCCTCGACGTCGCCGGCCTGCCACGCGACCGCGAACGCGGCGACGATCTCGTTCTGCTGCTCGCGCGAGGCGGGGAAGCGCGGTCTGCCCTCGTCGACGTGTCTGCGCGCCCGCGCCGCCAACTGGCGGACCGCGGCCGGCGTGCGGCCGACGACCTCGGCGACCTCGGGGAAGCCGAGCCCGAAGACGTCGTGCAGCACGAACGCCGTCCGCTCGGCCGGCGAGAGCCGCTCCAGCACGACCAGCAGCGCGGTGCTGACCTGCTCGTCGAGCGAGACCTGCTCGGCCGGATCGCGCGCGGCCTGGCGGCTGGCGTCGCCGCCGGCGACGACGGGGCCGGTGGTGCGCGGCCCGTCGGGGCCGAGCGCGGTCACCTCGGGCTCCGGCAGCCACGGGCCGACGTAGCGCTCGCGCCGTCGCCGCGCCGAGCCGAGCGCGTCGAGCGCGAGCCGGCCGACGACGGTCGTCAGCCACGCGCGCAGGTCCTCGATCGCCGCCGCGTCGGCGCGCTGCAGCCGCAGCCACGCCTCCTGCACGACGTCGTCGGCCTCCGCGAAGCTGCCAAGCGTCCCGTACGCGAGCCGGCGCAGATACGGCCGCTGCGCCTCGAAGTCGCGCGCGAGCTGGTCGACGGCCGCGCCGCCCGCCTGCCGCGCGTCGCCCGCGCCGGCTGCCGCCTGCCGCGCGTCGCCCGCGCCGGCTGCCG
>NZ_JAWSTH010000176.1:0-6366 GCF_033542075.1 Conexibacter stalactiti | reverse complement strand
GCAGCGGCCGCGGGCCGCGGGCGAGGGGCGGCGCGCAGCGGCCGCGGGTGGCGGGCGGCGGGCGAACGGCGGCGCGTGCGCGACTACGGCGCGCCGAGGAAGCGATCGAGCAGGCGCGTGAAGCGGACGCGCTCGCCGAACAGGAAGGCGTGAGCGCCCGGCAGCAACGCCAGCCGCGCGCCGGGGATCAGCCGCGCGATCCGGCGGGCGTTGAGCGGCGGCGTGACGGGGTCGGCGCGGCCGGCGGTCACGAGCACCGGCAGTCGCAGCCGTCGCAGCGCTCGCGCGTTCGCGTTCGAGCGCAGCCACGGATCCTCGGCGGCGACCTGGCTGCGGACCGTCGCGGCGGGGACGGCGAAGTCGTCGGGGATCGTGCCCGCCTCGCTGGCGCGCTCCAGCCGCGCGAGGAAGGCACGGCCCTCGGCCTGGCCGGTGCGCGTGCGCGGGTAGAGGACGCGCAGCACGGCAGCGTCGGAGGGGTCGGGGTCGCTGTCGATCCGCTGGTCGGCTGGCGGGCCGAGCACGGCGCGGTCGCCGCCGGGGTTGGTGCCGGCGAGCGCCAGCCGCCGCACCCTCGCGGGGTGGCGGATCGCGAGCTGCTGCGCGACGAAGCCGCCCATCGACCAGCCGAGCACGTCGGCGCTCTCGATCCCGATCTCGCGCAGCAGCCCGGCTGCCGTGTCGGCGAGGCCGGCGAACGAGGTGCGCGCGCCAGGCGGCCGGCGGGAGGAGCGGCCGAGGCCGGGGTAGTCGAACAGGATCAGGCGGCGGTCGCGCGCCAGCAGCGCCAGCAGCGCCGGGTCCCACTCGGCCATCGTCGAGCCGGTCCCGATCGCGAGCAGCAGCGGCGGGCCGCTGCCGCGCTCATACCAGGCGATCCGCTCGCCGCCGACGGTCGCGTGGCGGACCTCGGCGTGGAAGGGAGCGGCCGCGGGGGCGGCGGGCGGCGTCGCGGAGCGAGCGGCCGCGGGCGCGCCTGGCGCGACCAGCGCCGCCGCTGCGGCTACCCCCACGATCATCGCCCGCATCCGCCGCATCGCCCCAGTCTGACGGCTGCGGGCATGAGGGCGGGTCTGTGCACCCGATGGGTGTGCAGACCCGCACTCATCGGGCCGACGCGCGCGGCGGGCGGGGTGGGCTGCCGCGCGGGCGCGCCAGGAACGCCAGCACGAGCGAAAGCGGCCGATCGGCACCTAATCTTGACTAAGACGATCAAGATGCTACAACTTGTCCTGTGCGCGCACACAGGACACCAAAACTGCTCAGCGCCGCTGCGGGGGCGGAACCGGAACCGATCACCCTCAGCGCCGAGGCGGCCAGCCGCGACTTCGGCGGCGTGCGTGCGCTCGACGGCGTCTCGCTGAGCGTCGCCGAGGGCGAGGTCGTCGGGCTGATCGGGCCCAACGGCTCCGGCAAGACGACGCTGCTCAACCTGCTCAGCGGCGTGCTGGCGCCGACCGCCGGCCGCGTCCTGCTCGACCAGGCGCCGCTGCCGGCCGTCCCGCGCCGCGCCGCTCGCGCCGGCGTCGTGCGCACCTTCCAGAACATCCGCCTCTTCGGCGAGCTGACGGCGCTGGAGAACGTCGCCGCCGCCGCGGTCGCCGCCGGCGGTGCGCGCCGCCGCGACGCCGACGCGATCGCCCGCCGCGAGCTGGCCTGGCTCGGCGCCGAGCACGTCGCGCCCGCGCTCGCCGCCGACCTCTCCTACGGCGAGCAGCGGATGGTCGAGATCGTCCGCGCGCTCGCCGCCAGGCCGCGCCTGCTGCTGCTCGACGAGCCGGCCGCCGGGATGCCCGAGAGCGAGACGCGCGCGCTCGCCGCGCTGATCGCCCGCATCCGCGAAGAGCGCGGCGCCGGGCTGCTGATCGTCGAGCACGACGTCGACCTGATCGTCACCAGCTGCGACCGCGTCGCCGCCCTCGTCGAGGGCCGCGTCGTCGCCCACGGCACCCCCGAAGCCGTGCGGACGGACCCCGCCGTCATCTCCACCTACCTGGGCGCCGCGGCGGCCGGGACCGACCCCATACCGAAGGACTAGCACCGAGATGGACCTCTCCCCTGAGCGGCTGCGCCGCCCTGCTCGCCTGCTCTCCGCGCTCGCCGTCACGGCCGCGCTCGGCACCGGCCTCGCCGCCTGCGGCTCCGATGACGACAACGACTCGGCGGGCGGCTCCAGCACCGCCGCCGCTGACACCGGCACCACCGCCGCCGCTCCCGCCGAGCTCGAGGCCGGCACCGTCAAGCTCGGTCTCGCGACCGCGCTGACCGGCTACCTCGCCCCGTACAACGCGCCGCTCAACAACGGCATCAAGCTCGCCGTCGAGCAGATCAACGCCAGAGGCGGCGTCGGCGGCAGAGTCAGACTGGAGCTGGCCGAGGGCGACGTGAAGTCCGACCCGGCGACCGCCGGCACCGTCGCGCAGCAGCTCGTCGACGGCGGCGCGAACGTGCTCGTCTCGCTCTGCGACACCGACTCGCAGGTCTCGATCGCGGCCGTCGCGCAGCGCACCGAGACGCTCAACATCTCGCCGTGCAACGCCGACCCGACGATCCCGTCGAAGTTCGACGCCTACTGGCCGGTCGCGATGGGCGCCAACGCGCAGACGGCGACGCTCGCCGACCAGGTCAAGGAGGCCGGCGGCAGAAACGTCTGGATCCTCGAGGACTCCGGCGTCCTCTACATCAGACTGATCAGCGACTGGTTCGAGAGAGCGGCCGAGAGCCGCGGCCTGGAGATCGTCGGCACCGACACCTTCAGAACCGGCTCGAAGGACTTCGCCGCGCAGATCGCCAAGCTGCGCAACGCCAACCCGAGACCGGACGCGATCGTCTCGGCGATGCTGACGCCGGACGTCGCGACCTTCCTGCGCCAGCTGCGCGCGGCCGGCGTCGACACGCCCTTCTACGGCACCGACGGCTTCGACTCGCAGCTGACGCTGAGAGTCGGCGGCGACGCGGTCGAGGGCGCGACCTTCACGACCTTCGGCTACCCGACCAGAGGCTCCCCGACCGAGCAGTTCTACGCCGACTACAGAACCGAGTACGGCCAGGATCCCGACGGCGCCTTCGCCGCGCTCGGCTCCTCCGCGATCCAGGTGCTGGCGAGCGCGATCGAGCAGGCCAGATCGACCGACTCGGCCGCGATCGCGAGAGCGCTCTCCGACGGCCTGACGGTCGACACGCCGCTCGGCGAGGTCGCCTACCCCGGCGGCGGCGAGCACATCCCGGCGATCCCGGTCCAGGTCACGAGAGTGCAGGACGGCAGATTCGTCTCGGTCGCCAACGGGCCGGCGCAGGACGTGCCGACGCCGTGACGCGATGAGCGCCCTGCTGCAGATCGGCGATCTCCATGCCCGCTACGGACCGGTCCAGGTCGTGACGGGCATGGAGCTGGAGGTCGCCGACGGCGAGATCGTCGCGCTCGTCGGCGCCAACGGCGCCGGCAAGTCGACGACGCTGCGCGCCGTCGCCGGCCTCCATCGCGAGGCGAGCGGGACGATCCGCTTCGCCGGCCGCGACGTGCTCGGCGCCTCCGCCGAGCGGCGGGCGCGCGCCGGTCTGCGGCTGGTGCCGGAGGGGCGGCGGCTGTTCGGCCGCCTCACCGTCGCGGAGAACCTGACGCTCGGCGCGGCGACGCGGCCGCGTGCTCAGCGCGCCGAGGTCGCGCGCGAGCGGGCCGAGCTGCTGGAGCGCTTCCCGGCGCTCGACGCCGCGCTCGGCAAGCCGGCCGCCACGCTCTCCGGCGGCCAGCAGCAGCAGCTCGCGCTCGCGCGGGCGCTGCTCGGCGCGCCGCGTCTGCTGCTGCTCGACGAGCCGACGCTCGGCCTCTCGCCGCGCCTCACCGACGAGGTGCTGGCGCTGATCGCCTCGCTCCCGCGCGAGCGCGGCATCGCCGTGCTGCTGGTCGAGCAGCATGTCCGCCTCGCGCTCGCGATCGCCGACCGCGCCGCCGTGCTGCGGCGCGGCCGCGTCGTGCTCGCCGGCGCCGCCGCCGACGTGCTCGCGAGCCCGGAGCTCGAGGCGCAGGTGCTGGGGGAGGGCGTGCGATGAACGAGTTCTTCCAGCAGAGCGTCAACGCGCTCTCGCTCGGCTCGACCTACGCGCTGCTGGCGCTCGGCCTCGCGATCGTCTTCTCGATCCTCGGCATGATCAACTTCGCCCACAGCGAGCTGCTGACGCTCGGCGGCTACGCGCTGTGGGGCCTGACGGCGGCCGGCGTGCCGTTCCTCTTCGCCGCGCTCGGCGCGATCGTCGCGGCCGGCCTGATCGCCGTGCTGATGGAGCGGATCGCCTTCCGCCCCTTCCGCGGCAGCGGGCCGGTGACGCTGCTGATCACCTCCTTCGCGGTCGGCTTCCTGATCCAGTCGCTGCTGTCGCTCTCCGCCTCCGAGGAGCCGGCGCACGCCGTCGCGATCCCGGACTGGCTGTCGAGCACGGTCAACCTCTTCGGCCTCAACGTGCCGGCGCTGCAGCTCGTCACGATGGCGGTCACGGCCGCCTGCCTGGCGGCCGTCGTGCTGTTCCTCAAGCGCACGCTGCTCGGCGTCGCGATGCGCGCCGCGGCCGACGACTTCGACGTCGTGCGGCTGATGGGCGTGCGCGCCGACCGCGTCGTCGCTGCCGCCTTCGCGCTGTCGGGCGCGCTCGCCGGCGTCGCCGCCGTGCTGGCGGTCGCGCAGGCCGGATCGGTCGACCCGACGACCGGCGTCTCGCCGACGATCAAGGCGTTCATCGCGGTCGTGCTCGGCGGCCTCGGCTCGCTCGGCGGCGCCGTCGCCGGCGGCCTGCTGCTCGGCGCGCTCGAAGTGCTGCTGCAGGCGACGCTGCCCGACGCCTGGCTGCCCTATCGCGACGCGCTCGTGCTGACGCTCGTCGTGATCGTGCTGCTGGCGCGGCCGTCCGGCCTGCTGGCGCGCCGCTCGACGGCAGAGGCGGCGATCTAGATGGGCGCGTTCACGAAGCTCGTCCCCGTCTGGCTGCTGCGCGCGCTCGCCGGCGCGGCGCTGCTGGCGCTGCTCCTCGCGCTCGTCGCGCTGGTCGGCGGGGGCGGCTCCAGCTCGCTGCAGGACGCGACCGTGCTGCTGCTGATCAACGTCGTGCTCGTCACCGGCCTGCAGGTCTTCACCGGCAACAGCGGGATCGTCTCCTTCGGCCACCTCGCCTTCGCCGGCGTCGGCGCCTACCTGGCCGCGATCCTGACGCTCGAACCGGTCCTGAAGGCCGGCTACATCGACGGCCTGCCGACCTTCCTCGCCGACGCCCACCTCGACCTGTGGCCCGCGATCGCGGTCGCCGTCGCCTTCACCGTGCTCGTCGCGCTCGTGCTGTCGTTCGCGCTGCTGCGGCTCGACGGCGGCGCCGCCGTGATCGGCACGCTCGCGCTGCTGCTCGCCGCCAACACCGTCTTCAGCGCCGCCAGCGGGATCACGCGCGGCGCCGGCGGCCTCGCGACGATCCCGCGCGAGACGACGATCGGCGTCGCGCTGATCGGCGCGATCGGCGCCGTCGTGGTGGCGCGGATCTTCCGCGAGTCGGCTGTCGGCCTGCGCCTGCGCGCCTCCTCCGGCGACGCGCTCGCGGCCGGCTCGATCGGCGTCGACGTGCGCGCCGCGCGCCGCTGGGCGTGGCTGCTGAGCGCCGCGATCTGCGCCGTCGGCGGCGCGCTGCTGGCGCACCGGCAGACGGTCGTCGCGCCGTCGAACTTCTACCTCCAGCCGACCTTCCTGCTCGTCGCGATGCTGATCGTCGGCGGCATGCGGACCGTCTCCGGGGCCGTCGTCGGCGCGGCGGTCGTGACCGCGATCCAGCAGGGCGTGCTGCCGCTGGAGGACCACGCGCTGCACCTCGGCCCGCTCGATCTCGACCGCCTCACCGGCCTCACGCAGGTGGTGCTGGTGCTGGCGATCCTGCTCGCGATGGCATGGCGGCGGCGCGGCCTCGCCGGCGACCACGAGCTCGACGAGGCGCTCGTGCGCGCCGTCCGCGACCACCGCCCCCGCACCCCCGATCCGCCCTCTCTCCGAACCCCCAGCGAGATTCCCGATGTCTGAGCAACCGATCCGAACCCAGCCCCACCGGGGCGTGCACGAGGCCGCCGTCGCGCAGGTCGACGAGCTGCGCGCGAGCCTCGGCCAGGCCTTCGTGCCGCGCGGCGGCCGCAGCAGCCGCGTCTTCGATCCCGCCCGCCGCGCCGCGCTCGACGCCTGGATCGGCGCGCTGCTGCCGGGCGACGAGCACTGGCCGCCGGCGGCGATCACGCACGCCGCCGACCACGTCGACGCGACCGCGCACGCGGCGCCGCCGCTGCGGCCGCTGCTGCTGGCCGCCGTCGACGCGCTCGACGCGCTCGCCGCCGCGCGTCACGGC
>NZ_JAWSTH010000175.1:0-6368 GCF_033542075.1 Conexibacter stalactiti | reverse complement strand
TCGGCGGCGTCACATCCCCGGCCGCCGCATCGGGCGCGCGCGGCGCGCCGGCGGGGCCGGGCGCGACGCCTGGTGCGGCTGACGCGGCGGCTGGCCGGGGCGGCCGAGCGGCAGCCCGCCGGGAGCGGGCTTGCGCGGGGTCGTTCTGCCGGATCTGGCTGCGCGCACGCGGCGCGCGTCAGAGCGACTTCTTCGCATGGAGTCCTCCTGTTTCAGTGCGTGGACGGCGGTCGTGGGCTCGACGCCTCGAGGGCGGAGCCGGCGTGATCGCAGAGCGATCGGGAGCGACGCATCAAATGTCCATGCGGCCCAACGTACCGGATTCGCGCCAGGATGTCACCCCACTCTGTCGCCCACGCGACAGAAACGGTGTCGCGCAGGCGAACGACGCGAGAGGCTTACGGACGGAGACTGGAATCCAGTCCAACAAGCTCTACCAGGGAGCCACCGATGCGCATCGCCCGCCGCCTCACCTTCGCCGCCGTCCTCTTCGCCCTCTTCGCGGCCACCCTGCCGGCCGCGGCTTCAGCCGTCGCCAGAACCGACGCCAAGCAGTGGTCGCTCGGCACGAGAGCGCCGTCGGTCAACGTCGGCTACAGCCTCAAGAACCTGATCAACAACAGCTACGTGCGCTACGGCTCGCGGACCTTCGGGATCAACCTCGTCTGGGGCAGCTCGTCGTCGCAGTGGAGCTTCATGCCGGCGCCGCCGAGGCCGAACGTGCGCGACCACCGCAAGCGCCCGATGGTCCCCGGCGAGAAGGTCGCCGTCTACAACAGCAGCAATCGGTCCTACCTCGTCTACGGCAGCCAGACGTGGGGCATCAACCTGAAGTGGTCGAAGACGCCGGTCTACCAGTGGAGAGTCGAGACCGATCCGGCGACCGGCTACGCCAGCCTCTACAACAGCTCCGCCGGCGACTACGTCGTCTACGGCGAGCGCCCGCAGGGGATCAACCTGCGCTGGCTGAAGGACGTCAGAAGAACCGAGTCGCAGACCGGCGTCGGCTCGCTGCACGACGCGACGGTCACAATGACCGCGCAGCCGGTCGTGCAGGGCTTCGTGCCGTTCCTCGGCCGCTACGGCGGCGGCGTCAACTTCAACGCCGTCCTGACGAAGGTCAGCAACCCGTCCAACGGCGCGCCGCTGGCATTCGTCAAGCCCGGCTTCTCGACGCAGCAGTGCGGCAGCCCGAGCGCCGTCACGACGCTCGCGCCCGGCGCGACGATGACCGCCGACCAGCTCAGAACGCTCTATGGCTCCACCCGCCCGAGCCTGAGACAGCAGATCGCGTTCCTCGCCTGCGCCAGCACCTCCGCGAGCAGCGTCTTCCTCAACATCCAGTGGCAGCAGCTCTGACACACCGATGAGTTCGGCGGCGACCGGCCGTCCTAGTGTCGATGGCCGGTCCGCTGCCACCCCCGTCCAGCTTCGCGATCCAAGGTCCGCTCGCGCGTGAGGACCTGCCCGCGCTCTACGACCGCTTCTGCTCATTCGTCTCCGAGCACGCGCCCGAGCGCGTGCTCTGCGACGTGACCGGGGTCGAGCCGTCGGCCGTCACCGTCGACGCGCTCGCGCGGATGCAGCTCGCCGCCCGCCGCAACGGCTGCACCGTCACGCTCTGCCACGCCTCCGAGCGGCTGCTGGCGCTCGTCGCGCTGATGGGGCTCGCCGACGTGCTGCCCGGCTGAGGCGCGCCCCGCGCCGCCGGCGCGGTCCGCCGCCTCAGGCGAGGTGGAGCGGCAGCCCGAACAGCGGGAAGACCGCCTCGACGTCGAGGAAGAAGGCGAACTCGGCGATCTGCCCGTCGCTGTCGAGGTGGAGCACCTGCAGCGCCCATGCGTCGTGGCCGTCGCCGTCCGTGCTGCGGCGGTATTGCGCGAAGGCCGGGCAGCCGTTGGCGTCGCGCGCCGGGATCACGCGCGAGCCGGTGCAGCCGGCGCCCGGGCCTCTCCACCAGCGCAGGATGTCGTCGCGGCCTCTCAGCCACAGCTCGTACGGCGGCATCGACTGCGCCGCGTCCTGCCGGATCAGCGCCGCGAGCGCGTCCATGTCGTACGCCTCGAAGGCGCGCACGTAGTCGGCCAGCAGCCTTCTGGCGTCGGCGTCGAGCGCGTCCGGCGCGGGCATCTCGCCGTCGCCGAGGTTGCTCGCGTCGAGCGTCGCGCGCGCTCGCTGCAGCGCGCTGTTGACCGAGGCGACCGACGTGTCGAGCAGCTCGGCCGCCTCGCTCGCCTTCCAGCGCAGCACCTCGCAGAGGATCAGCACCGCGCGCTGGCGCGGCGGCAGGTGCTGGAGCGCGGCGACGAAGGCGAGCCGCAGCGTCTCGCGCGCGCTCGCCAGCTCGGCCGGATCGTCCTCGGGCGCGGTCACGAGCCCGTCGGGCATCGGCTCGACCCACTCGATCGCGGAGCGCTGGTCGCCGATCGGCCCGTCGGGGCTGCGCGCCGGGCCGAGGTCGACCGGCCGCGCGCGGCGCTTGCGACCGTCGAGCATGTCGAGGCAGACGTTCGTCGCGATCTTGTAGAGCCACGAGCGCACCTGCGCGCGGCCCTCGAAGCGGTCGAGTCCTCTCCACGCGCGCAGCAGCGTCTCCTGCACGGCGTCCTCGGCCTCGAACGGCGAGCCGAGCATGCGATAGCAGTACGCGGTCAGCTCACGCCGATGGCGTTCGAGCGTGCCGAA
This sequence comes from Conexibacter stalactiti, assembly GCF_033542075.1. NCBI lineage: Bacteria > Bacillati > Actinomycetota > Thermoleophilia > Solirubrobacterales > Conexibacteraceae > Conexibacter > Conexibacter stalactiti. The sequence goes on along the minus strand of NZ_JAWSTH010000175.1, from coordinate 3,683 downwards.
CTCCGGTCTGCTGATGAGCGCGCTTCCGGACACTCGCCGCAGCCTACCCGCTCGGACGGCAGCCGGCCTGTTACGAAGCGGTTAAAGCGCCGCCGCGGCGCCGCCGGCCTTCGCCCTCCTAGGGCGCGATGCGCGCGTAGGAGAGCGCGCCGGGGGTGTCGCCGCGGCGCAGCGCGTGGACGATGTCGAGGCCGCCGCCGCGCGCGGAGATCTGCGCCTCGCTGAGGCGCAGGATGTCGCCGCTGTCGTTGCGCGGCACCGCGACCGGGCGCGCCGCGCCATCGAGCGCGCCGGCACCGTCGGTGCGCTGGACCCAGTAGCGGTTGCTCTCCGTCCACAGCACCCACAGGCGGCCGTCGCCGCCGTCGGCGGAGATGCGGACGTTGCGTGCGGCCGTGTCGCGGCGGGCGATCGTCGTCGCGCTCGGCGCGCTGATCCGCCACAGCGAGACATTGCCGCGCTCGCCCGCCTCGTACGCGAGCCAGAGGCCGTCGCGGCCGGGCCGGGCGGTCAGCGCGACCTGCTCGTCGAGGCTGAGGTTCGGATAGTTCCCGCTGCCCCAGTTGGAGCCCGGCGCCTGCACCGGCGCGCCGAAGCCGCCGGTCGCCGGGTCGTACTGCGCCGCGAAGATCCCGACCTGCGGGCAGTCCCACTGCAGCCACGCGATCCAGACGGCGCCGCTGGCGCCGTCGCGCGCGATCGAGGGGCTGGAGCCGTAACAGCCCTCCGGCACTGGCACCCAGGCGCCGTCGTCGACCGCCGGCGCGCCGCGGAAGACGCGCGAGACGCCGGCCATCGGCGAGACCGTCACCGGCGTTCCGTCGGGCAGCCCCAGCCCGACGGGCGCGCTCGCGTAGCTGGTGCCGAAGCCGGTCACGAGCCCGAGCGGACCCCACGCGCCGGCGCCGTCGCGGGCGTACTGGTACACGCCGCTGGAGTTGCCGTTGAGCGGGATCTCGGCCGACAGGGCGCGCACGTTGCCGTCGGCGGCGGTGTAGAGGCCGACGCTGCCGTCGGCGGCCGCGATCGTCTCCTCGCCGCCGGCGCGGCCGGCGCTGTCGATCCGCACCGCGCCGAGCTGACGCACGTTGCTACCGGCGTCCCTGTTCCAGCCGACCACGAGCGCGCCGTCGCCGGCGCGGGCGACGCTGATGCGGCCGGTGATCTGGTCGCCGACGGGCAGCCGCTGCCACAGCACCGAGGCGGCGTCCTGCGCCAGCTTCGCGTCCTCGGCGAAGGCGGCGTTGCCGGTCGCGGCGACGTCGACGATGCAGTCGGCGAGCGGGCCGGGCTGCGTGACGCCGGCCGCGCGGCAGATCCGCTCGGCCTCGGCGCGCTGCTGGCGGCGCAGCTCCTCGGGCCCGACCGGCTTGGCCGGGACTCTGCGCAGCGTGAAGGTTCTCGTCGACTGGCCCGGCCCGTAGTCGAACAGCGACGCGCGCTGCTCGATCCGCCACGCCTCGGCGAATCTGTCGTAGAGCGCGTCGAAGAAACGCTCCTCGAACTCCTCGACGACTTCATACCGGGTCAGGCCGCTCCAGCCGTCGGTCGCTCTGACGGTGTACGGGATGGCGCGGCCGCCGCGGTTGGCGAGGTCGTTGCCGGGCCGGCCGTCGAAGTCGCCGAGCACGCCGCTGACCTTCCCCGCGCGTTCACCGGCGAGCGTCATCACGGTCGCCACGCCCCACTTGCCGACCGGCCGCACGACGAGCGTCGAGCCGTCGGGCCAGGTGACGTCGACCCAGCCGTCCGCGCCGCTCTCGCGCGCGAGCGTGCCGCCGCCGAACGGGCGCGAGCTGCCGGCCGGCAGCGGGTCGGGCTGACCGTCGATCCGCACGACCGGCGGGTCGTCCTTGCCGGCGCCGGGGCTGACCGTCACGCGTCTGTCGCCGACGCGCGCGGCGATCTGCGTGTTGACCGTCACCGTTCTGCTGTTGCCGTACGGCTCCTGACGCGCCTGGATCTCGAGGTCGCCGCCCTTCGCGAGCAGGAACTCGCCGGCCGCCTGGAAGTCGAAGTGGAGGCCGTCGAAGGTCGTCAGGTGCGGGTCGCCGTTGGACTCGGCCGGCCCGGACGGACCTCTTCTTCTCTCTCTTCTTCTGCAGTACTCGTCGAGCGAGTGGTAGTCGATGCGGGCGCTGCCGGGGAGCGCACCGCCGCTGACGCCGATCGCGACCGGTCTCTGCACTCTCGTGTGCGGCGGGATCTCACCGCTTCTGCCGGGCGGGCACTTGCAGCTGCCGTAACAGAAGAACTTCTCCGCATCGAGCACGCCGAAGTCCTGTGTGGGGCTGCCGGCGCGCGTTCTGCCGCTCATCCCGACGATCCCGACCAGCGGCTGTCTGCCGTCGGCGAGGACGGCGCCGAGCTTCGCCTGGTACTTGACGGTGTCGAGCGTCGTGTCCGCGGTGATCGTCGCCAACGGCGCCCGCGGGTTGAGCCGCGGCAGCGCGTACGGGCGTGTCTGGCGCCACCAACTGCCCGCTCCCTCGAATCGCATCGCGGCTGACGCCCACGAGTCCTGGAAGGAGAGGTCGCCACCGCCTGCGAGCACGAACGCGGCGCCGTCGTCGGGGGCGTTGAGGATCAACGGCACGTTCGGCCACAGGCTGCCGATGCCGTGCGACTGGTCGAGCCAGTGCCACACGCCGGTGCCGTCGTAGGCGCGCGAGAAGGCCGGCGCGTCCGCCGTCTGGAGATAGAGCCGGTAGGGGCCGTCTCCGACCGCGGCGCTGGTGCTGACGACCGACGTCGCCGCCCAGTCAGCCATCCCCTCGATCAGCCACGCCGAGCGCTGCCGCCACGCGGCCATGATCTGAAACTGGAAGCAGTGGAAGACCTCGTGAGCCATGATCAGCTGGAAGAACGGCCCGCCCGCTCTCGCCTGGCCGGCCGGCGGGACGCGCACGCGGCAGTAGGCCTGCGCGCCGACGCCCCACTGGTCCGCGGCGTTGAGCGGCAGCGCGTCCGCCCATGCGACATTGCCTCTGCTGTCGGTGATCTGGTCGGCGGTCGTGAAGACTCTGATGACGGGGTTGACGCCCGGCAGCTTGGCGGCGTAGATCGCCTTGTATCTGTCCGCCATCGCCTGGAATCTCGGGCTCGGGATCAGCGGCGCGGCGCTCGTGCGCGCGGTCGGGCCGCTGCCGCCAGCCGCCCCGGCACGCGCGGTCGCCGCCGCGCCGGCGCCGCCGTGCACCGCGCCGATCCGCCGCTCGACGGCCGCTCTCTGCGCCGGCGTGATGCGATCCCAGACACGCGCGACCAGCTGCATCGCCAGCGTCGCCGACTCGGGCGCGCCCAGCTCTCTGCCGCGCGGGCGGGCGATGCCGGGCAGCGGCCCGTAGGCGATCGCGAACGCTCTCAGCGCCAGCCCCGGTGTGATCGAGCCGTCGGCGCCGATCCCGTCGAGCGTCGCCTGGAACGGCGTCGTCGCCTGCGACCGCGCGGCCTTCGCGGCCAGCGCGCTCGCGAAACCGCGCGCGCCGGCGACCGCCGTCGGGCCCTGCCCTCTGCCGGGCAGCCGCAGCCGCACGACGGCGATCGCGGCCTCCTCACGCAGCACGATCGTCGCGGTCGCGCCGCGGCGGTCGGCGGCGATCCACAGCCGGGCGCCGTCGCCGAGGTCGCGGACGGCCGTGCCGGCACGGCTGCGCGCGGAAGCGCCGCGCGGCGCGGCCGGG
>NZ_JAWSTH010000174.1:0-6417 GCF_033542075.1 Conexibacter stalactiti | reverse complement strand
CGACCCGACTTGTCGCCCGCCAACCAGGCGGCGAAGTCGGCGCCGCCGGCCGCCGCGCCGGGCGCGCACAGGCCGCCGGAGCGCAGCGCACGGCCGAGCCGCGGCGGCAGCGGCGCGGGCAGCTTCAGCAGCCGCCGCCCGGGATGCGCGGCGCGCCACGCCTCGCCCAGCTCGGCGAGCGTCTGCACGCGCGGTCCGCCGACGTCGGGCAGGCGCCCGGCCGGCCCGGCATGAACGGCCTCGGCGAGCCGCGCGGCGACGACGCCCGGGTCGATCGGCTGCACGAGCGCCTTGCCGCCGAGCTGCACGCGCCCGCGCGCGGCGGCGCTGAAGAGGCCGTCGACGAGCTGGTGGAACTGGGTCGCGCGCAGCAGGCTCCACGGCACCGGCCCGCCGGCCACGACCTGCTCCTGCGCGATCTTCGCGCGGTAGTAGCCGAGCGGCACGCGATCGCAGCCGACGATCGAGATCGCGACATGGTGCGTGACGCCGGCCGCCGCGGCGGCGTCGAGCAGCCGCTGCTCGCCGTCGACCAGCACCGCTCTGCCGCCGCGCGGATCGTTGGCCGCCGCGACGACCGCCTCCGCGCCGGTGAGCGCGGCCGCCAGGCCCTCACCGCTGCTGAGGTCGGCGGCGCGGTGCTCGGCGCCGGCCTCCAGCAGCGGCGCGGCGGCGCTGCCGGCCGCCGGCGCGCTGCGGCTGACGAGCCGCACCGTGTCGCCGCGCGCGATCAGCTCGGCCGCGACCAGCCGCCCGAGCACTCCGGTCCCTCCGATCACCGCTACGTTCATCGTGTCGTCTCCTTCCGCGTTCTCGTCGTCGTTCCGCGGATGAGACGACGCAGCCTAGCGAGCTGTGACACGCGCTCCCGCGCAGTTCACGCGACGACGCGCAAGGCGCTCGAGGAGGCGCCGACCGGCGGCTGCAGCTCCGCCCATCCCTCGACCGCCTCCAGCTGCGTGGCGAGCGCGAACAGCAGCGGCTCGGAGCCGTCGCGGCCGAGCAGCTGCGCGCCGACCGGGAGGCCCTCGTCGGTCAGCCCCGCGGGGACGTTGACCGCCGGCCAGCCGAGCACGTTCCACGGCCACGCGTACGGGCAGGCGGCGACCATCACCTTGTCGGTCGCCCAGCCGCCGAGGCCGTCGATCGCGCCGATCGCCGGCGGCGGCGTCGCGGTCGTCGGCGCCAGCACGACGTCGAAGTCGCGGAAGATCCGCCCGACCTGCCGCCGCAGCGGCCGCTCCAGCGCCCGCGCCGCGCCCAGCAGCGGCCGCAGCCGGCGGCCGACCGCGATCGCGTGGCGGGTGCGCTCGTCGAGCCGTTCGGGCTGCTCGACGCGGTCGTCGGCCCAGACGCCGAGGCCGTTCATCGCGCGCGGGATGAAGCTGGCGCCGATCAGCCCGTAGGTGGGGTCAGCGATCTCGACGTCGTGGCCGAGGTCGGCGAGCACGCCCGCGATCCACAGCACGCGCGAGCGGACCGCGGCGTCGAGCCGCGCCGGCGCCGCGCTGAACGGGATCCGCAGCGAGAGCGCGATCCGCAGCCTGCCGGGATCGCGCTGGGCGGCGCGCACGTACGGCTCGCCCGGCGCCGGCGGCCGGTGCAGGTCGCCGGGGCGGCTGCCGGCGAGCACGTCGAGCAGCAGCGCGGCGTCGAGCGTGGTGCGCGCGAGCGGGCCGATGCACGTGAGGCCGTGGAACGGGTCGTGCTCGGGCCATGGGGAGATCCGTCCGCGCTGCGGCTTGACGCCGACGAGATGCGTCCAGGCGGCCGGGATGCGGACCGAGCCGGCGCCGTCGGAGCCGACCGCGACCGGCACGAGACCGGCGGCGACGGCGGCCGCTGAGCCGCCCGAGGAGCCGCCGGGCGTGTGCCCGGGCGCCCACGGGTTGCGCGTCGCGCCGAAGGCCGGGCCCTCGGTGAACGGCCACTGGCCCAGCTCCGGCGTCGTCGTCTTGCCGACGATGATCGCGCCGGCGGCGCGCAGCCGGCGCGCGACCTCGCCGTCGGCGGTGCGCGGCGCGAAGTCGCCGTCGCAGCCGAACGGGGTCGCCTCGCCCGCGAGGTCCATGTCGTCCTTGATCGCGACCGGGACGCCCAGCAGCGGCAGCGACTCGCCGTGCCGCCGCGCGCAGTCGATCGCGTCGGCTTCGCGCAGGGCGGCGTCGTGGCGCACGCAGCGGAAGGCGTTCAGGAGCGGTTGCGTCGCATCGATCCGCGCGAGCGACAGCTCGACCAGCTCGCGTGCGGACACATCGCCGGCCGCGACCAGCGCGGCGAGCGTCCCGGCACCGGCGAAGGCCAGTGCGTCGGTTGTCGTCCCGGGTGCGTCCACGCTGCTCCTCCACGGATCGAGGGCGATGCGGCGGCGGTCGCGGCAGCTGCACGCCGCTTGCGCCGTCGGTCTCGTTCGTTCGAACGAACGATACGCCACGCCGTCTATGCTTCGCCACATCGAGCCCCCTGCGACACCCGTGCGCGCGGACGCGGCGCGCAGACCGGGCGCGCCGGCGTCAGCATCCGTCTCCGCCACGCGCGAGCGGATCCTCCACGCGACGCTGCACGTGATCGCCGCCGACGGCATCGGCGCCGTCACCAACCGCCGTGTCGCGACCGAGGCCGGCGTCGCGCTCGGCTCCCTGACCTACCACTTCCGCAGCCAGACGGAGCTGCTGCGCGACAGCCTGCTGCGCTACGTCGAGGAGGAGGTCGCCCGCCTCGGCGCGATCGCCGAGCAGCTGCGCGCGATCGAGCCGACCCCTGAGCAGGTCGCCGCCGCCGTCGAGCAGCTGCTCGACAACGATCCGACGCGGCCCGGCGAGGTCGCCGAGCTGGAGCTGCACCTGCAGGCGTCGCGCGACCCGGCGCTGCACGAGGCGTCGGGGCGCTGCTTCGCCGCCTATGAGGATTTCGGGACGGCCGTGCTGGAGGCGCTCGGCGTGCCCGACCCTGCGCGTCACGCGCAGTCGGTCGTGGCGTTGATGATCGGGCTGACGATGCGCCGGCTCGGCACCGGCGCCCAGGACGCGCACGGCACCGCCGCCGCGCTGATGACGATCGTCCGCGGGGCACAGGCCGAGGCGGCGGACGCGGCCGGCGCCGGCGCGACGGGCGGCACCTGACGCACCGCGGTGATCCGCGGCGGAGCCTTTAAATGGGTCGGGGCCCGTTCGCCGCACCCGGCAAACGAGCCCCGCCACCACCAGCGGCCACCACAGCCACGAGAAGAAGGGGATCGGGCTGGGAGTCGGCGTGCCCCCCCGGGTGCACCGACTCCCAGCCCTTGTGTTCTAAGGAGGAGAGATTTAGAACGACAGGGATGATGCGGGACGTCAAGGGATCTGTTGTTGGCCCGATGGCGAAGGTTTTCCTCCACCCGTTCGCCCGCGTTAGAGGACGGCGACCGCCACATCTGTGCGGTCGAGCACAGAAGCTGCGCGCCGTACCTACCCCGCCACACCGCACTGCGTGCAGACGGTCGCGAGCCGCTCCATCGCACTGTCGGGCCGGTCGGGCAGGGCGTCGAGCGCGGCGGCCGCGGCCTGCACGTCCTCGATCGTCGCCGCGCGCGCTTCGAGCGCGAAGCGGCCCAGCCAGCGCACCGCGGCGCGCTCGTAGCCGTCGTGCTCGCGCATCAGCAGACAGATGCGCAGCGCGTCCTGAAGGCTGATGCGCGGCATCGCCGCCGCGAGCGTCCGGATGCGGGAGAGGTCACCGGCGTCGAGCGCCTGGCGGAAGATCACGTAGGGAGGAGTGCCGGTTCCAGAAGTCACGAACGTATGTTCGCACTGGGCGCTACAACCTACGGGTGGAAAAACTCCACCGCCATACGGGGAAGTCCCATGTGTGACGGGCAAAACGACACGGTTGTGACCAACCAACGCGCGCCCGAAGACCTCGCAACAACCACGCCCCACATGAAACACTTTTGTTTCATCTGCTACCTTCACGTCCCATGCCGGACGAGACACAGCTCTTCGACGCCGTCGCTCGCGTCCTCGCGCGCCAGCCGGGCTCCTCGATGCAGGAGATCGCCGGCGCCGCCGGCATCAGCCGCACGACGCTGCACCGCGCCTTCGGCGACCGCGAGACGCTCGTCGAGCGGCTCAGCCGGCACGTGCTCGCGGAGTGCGAGCGCGCCTTCGACGCCGCCGGGATCGACGATCGCCCGGTGCTGGAGGCGTTCGACCGCCTGCTCGACGACGCGCTCGCGCTCGCGAAGGGCTTCGCCCTGCTGTTCGCCGAGCCGTACGTGTACCGCGTGCCGGCGCTCGTCGAGGAGATCCAGCTCCAGGACGATCGCCTCACCCGCTTCTTCGAGCGCGGACAGACGGCCGGCGCCTTCCGTCCCGACCTGCCGCCGCGCTGGCTGACCTACTCGGTCGGCGCGCAGCTCGAGGCGATCTGGTGGACGATCGAGGACGGCCACGTCGGCGCGCGTGAGGCGGGACGCCTGCTGCGCGCGACGATCCTCGGCGGCATCGCCGCTCGGGGCTCGACCGAGCCGCCGGCCGGCGGCACCTGGACGCGACCATGAGCCCGCGCCTGCCCGCCTCCGCGGGCCGCTGGACGGTGCTCGCGGTCGTCTGCGCGGCGATCCTCGTCGTCGTCATCGACGTGACCGTGCTGCACGTCGCGGCCCCCGCGATGACCGAGGATCTGCAGCCCTCGGCCGTCGGCCTGCTGTGGATCATCGACGTCTACCCGCTCGTCGTCGCGCCGCTGCTGGTCGCCTCCGGCGCGCTCGGCGACCGCTTCGGCCGCAAGCGCCTGCTGCTCGCCGGCCTCGCCGTCTTCGGCGCCGCCTCCGCGCTCGCCGCCTTCGCGCCGAGCGCGGCCGTCCTGATCGCCGCGCGCGCGATCATGGGCGTCGGCGGCGCCTTCATCCTGCCGGCCTCGATGTCGATCGTGCGCGACGCCTTCGAAGACCGCGACGAGCGCCGCACCGCCGTCGGCATCTGGAGCGCGACGATGGCCGGCGGCGCCGCCCTCGGCCCGCTCGTCGGCGGCTTCCTCGTCGAGCACTGGTGGTGGGGCGCGGTCTTCCTGATCAACGTCCCCGTCGTGCTGATCGTGCTGCCGCTCGGACTGAAGCTGCTGCCGGAGAGCAAGGCGCAGGTCCCGCCGCCGTGGGACACGCTCGCGGTCGTGCTCGCCGGCGTCGGCATCCTCGCGCTCGCGTTCGGACTGAAGGAGGGGGCGCGCCACGGCTTTGCGAACCCGCTCCCGCTCGCCACGCTGCTGCTCGCGATCGCGGCGCTGAGCACCTTCACGCGCCGCCAGCTGTCGCGCAGCGAGCCGCTGCTCGACGTGCGCCTCTTCTCCGACCGCGCCTTCAGCGTCGCGACCGGCTGCGTGATGCTGTCGATGTTCGGCCTCGTCGGGCTGGAGCTGTTCTTCGCCCAGTACCTCCAGCTCGTGCTCGGACTGGAGCCGCTGGCGGCGAGCGTGCGGCTGCTGCCGCTGATGCTCGCGAGCCTCGCCGGCGGCCTGCTGGCGGCACCGCTGCTGCGCCGCCTCGGCACGCGCACGACGATCACCGGCGGGCTGCTGCTGACGACCATCGCGCTGGTGCCGCTGCTGGCGCTCGGGCTCGACGACCAGGTGCTGCTGCTGTCGCTGCCGTTCGTCGCGTTGGGCTTCGGCCTCGAGGTCGCGCTGGTGGCGGCCAACGACGTGATCATCTCCGCCGTTCCGGCCGACCGCGCCGGCAACGCCGCCTCGATCGAGGAGACCGCCTACGAGCTGGGCGGCGGCCTCGGCGTCGCCGTGCTCGGCTCGATCCTCACGGCCGTCTACAGCGACGCGCTCGGCGCGGTGCCGGGCGTCGGCGACGCGCAACTGCACGATGCGGGCGAGTCGCTCGGCCGCGCCGTCGAGGTCGCCTCCGGGCTGCCCAGCGCGGTCGGCGACGCGCTCGTCGCGGCGGCGCAGGACGCCTTCATGAGCGGTCTGCACGTCGTGCTGCTCGTCAGCATCGGCCTGCTCGGCGCCAGCGCGCTGCTCGCCGCGATCGTGCTGCGGGCGCGCGCGCTGGCGCGCACGTAGAGCGGCGGCGACCACCCGACCCGTCATCGTCCCGCGCGTGGAAGTCCGCGCCGCCCGCACGATCGCCGCCGCACCCGAGGAGATCTTCGCCTTCCTCGCCGAGCCCGACCGCCACTGGCAGCTGCTCGGCCGCCGGCTGGAGCCGCTGCGCGCCTATGACGGCGAGCGCTCGCAGGTCCGCCTGCGCGGCCCCCTCGGGATCCGCCGCACGCTCTGGATCCGACTCGCCGTCGAGCGCCCGCCGCACGAGCTGGTCGGCCGCGTCGAGGCCGGCGGCGGCGCGACGATCGGGACCGTGCGGTGGGTGGTCGAGCCGGCCGCGGCCGACGGCACGCCCGCGCCGGGTGCCGCGGGGGAGCGCGCCGCCGC
>NZ_JAWSTH010000173.1:0-6652 GCF_033542075.1 Conexibacter stalactiti | reverse complement strand
GGGCGGGCGGCGCGGCTCGCGCGCGACGGGCGGGCGCGGCGGGGCGTCGGCGGCGGGTGGGCGGCGGCGGGCGGGCATGCGCAAAGCCTGGCGCGGGGCGCTGTGCCGTCTCCACCCCCGGACTGCGACAATCGCCGCACATGTCTCCGGACGCATCGTGGAACTTTGCGCCGGGCGTCGTCATCGCACTCGTCCTCTACGCCGCGATCTACGTCTGGCGCTGGCGCGCCTCGCGCACGCCGACAGAGCCGCACCCGCCAGAGGTCTGGCGCCTGCTCGTCTTCCTGCTCGGGATCCTCGTCTTCGCGGCCGCGCTGCTGTCGCCGATCGACCCGCTCGGCGAGCAGATCCTCGCGATGCACATGGTCCAGCACGTGCTGCTGCTGGACGTCGCGCCGATCCTCGTGATCCTCGGCTTCACGAAGGTGCTGCTGCGACCGGCGACGCGGCGCATCCACTGGTTCGAGACGCGCGCCGGCTGGCTCGCCGCGCCGCTGTTCGCGGTCTTCTTCTACACCGCCGCGATGTGGGTGTGGCACATCCCCGCGCTCTACAACGCCGCCGCCGAGCACAGCGGCGTGCACGTGCTGGAGCACATCACCTTCGTCTCAGCCGGCTTCCTCTACTGGTGGCACCTGCTGTCGCCGGTCTCGACGCGCCTGCGGCGCGAGGGGATGACGCCGATCGTCTACATGCTCAGCACGAAGGTGACGGTCGGCTTCCTCGGCATCCTGCTGACCTTCGCGCCCGAGGCGATCTACGAGTTCTACGAGAACCAGCCGGAGTTCTGGGGCCTCTCGCCGACCAGCGACCAGGCGCTGGCGGGCGCGATCATGGCCGTCGAGCAGGCGCTCGTGATGGGGATCGCAATCGCCTTCCTGTTCGTGCGGATGCTGAGCGAGGCCGACAAGGCCGACGAGCGCGCCGAACGGCTCGCCGATCGCGAGGCGGAGCAGGCCGCCGGCAGAACGCCGGCGACCAAGAGCTGACGGCTACTGCCGCGGGCGCAGGCGGTCGATGATGCCGGTGCTGCCGGCGATCGCGCCGATCAGGATGCCGCCGGCGGCGACCTCCGTGCCGGGCAGCACGATCGAGTCCTTCAGCGCGGCGCCGTCGCCGATCGTGGCGCCGTCGCCGATCACGAGCGGCCCCTGGAGGCGCACGTCGTTGCCGATCTTGACGTCGCGGCCGATCCACACGGGCGGCTCGATCAGCGTCGCGCCGTCGAGCGTCGTGCCCTCGCCGGCGATCACGTCCTCGGCGATCGGCTCGCCCTCGACCTCGATGTGCAGCTCGCCGCGCATCGCGTCGAAGGTGCCGTCCTTCAGCTCCGACAGCGAGCCGACGTCGTTCCAGTACTCGTCGATCTCGTGGATGTGGAACGGGACGTCCTGCGCCAGCAGCGCCGGGAAGACGTCGTTGGCCCAGTCGACGAACGGCTTGTCGGGGAAGTAGTCGAAGATCGACGGCTCGAACAGGTAGATGCCGCAGTTGCCGAGGTCCGACAGCGCCTCCTCCGGCGCCGGCTTCTCCTGGAAGCCGGTGATGCGGCCCTGGTCGTCGTGCAGCACGACGCCGAACTCGCGCGTGTCAGCGACACGCTTGACGGCCAGCGTCGCGACGCCGCCCGCCTCCTTGTGGCGTGCGACGAAGCGCGACAGGTCGATGTCGGTGAGCGCGTCGCCGGAGATGATCAGGAAGGTGTCGTCGGCGAGGAAGTCGGCGCAGTTGCGCACGCCGCCGGCGGTGCCGAGCAGCTCGGTCTCCTCGCGATAGACGATGCGATCGCCGAAGTACTTCCGGATCGTGTCCGGGAAGTAGTGCAGGTTCGCGACGATCTGCTCGACGCCGTGACGCTCGAGCAGATCGACGATGTGCGCCATGACGGGACGGTCGAGGACCGGCACCATCGGCTTGGGGATCTCGTACGTGAGGGGGCGGAGGCGCGTACCGAGCCCCGCTGCGAGGACCATGGCTTTCATCGGTGCGTGAGGCTAGCGCGTCAGCCAGGCGTCGGGGTCGGCGGTGCGTGCTCTCACGGCCTCCGGGAGTCTGCCGGCGGCGAGGTCGGCGAGCGTCACGTGCTCCAGCACGTCGCGCAGGCTGGCGCGCACGGCGACCCAGACCTCGCGCAGCGGCTCCGCCGTCCCTTCGAAGTCGAGCTTCTCCGGACGTTCGCCGGCGACGGCCGCGAGCGGGCCGTCGATCGCGCGGATCACGTCGGCGACGGTGATCTTGTCGGGCGCATCCGCAAGGCGGTAGCCGCCCTCGGCGCCGCGTCTGGAGATGACGATCCCGCCCTGGCGCATCTGCACGAGGATGTTCTCGAGGAAGCGCAGCGGGATCCCCTGCGCCTGCGCGATCCGCTCGCTCTTGAGCGGATGCTCGTCGGTGACCGCGGCCAGCTCGACGGCGGCTCGGACGGCGTAGTCGGTCTTCGCGGAGATGCGCACGCAGCGGATTGTGTACGACCGGCCGGTCGCGTGCGGCTACGTGCCGATCTCCCAGGAGGTGAGGTAGCTGCGCTGGTCGTCGGTCAGCGCGTCGATCTCGACGCTGAGCGAGGCGAGCGTCAGGCGCGCGATCTCGTGGTCGAGCGCGCGCGGCACCTCCAGCACCTGCGGTCTCAGCTCGTCGGCGTGGCGCACGAGGTACTCGGCGACGAGCGCCTGGTTGGCGAAGGCGACGTCCATCACCGCGGCCGGGTGACCTTCGGCGGCGGCGAGGTTGACGACGCGACCCTGCGCCAGCAGGTGCAGGCGGCGGCCGTCGGGAGTGACGAACTGCTCGACGTGCTCGCGCACCTCGCGCCGCTCGGGCGCGACCGCGCGCAGGTCGGCGAGGCTGATCTCGACGTCGAAGTGGCCGGCGTTGCAGAGCAGCGCGCCGTCGCGCATCAGCTCGAAGTGCTCGCGGCGGACGACGTCGCGGCCGCCGGTGGCGGTCACGAAGACGTCGCCCTTGGCGGCGGCGGCGAGCGCCGGCATCACCTCGAAGCCGTCGAGCTTGGCCTCCAGCGCGCGCAGCGGATCGACCTCGCAGACGACGACCTGACTGCCTGCCCCGCGGGCGCGCAGCGCGATCCCGCGCCCGCACCAGCCGTAGCCGAAGACGACCACGACGCGGCCGGCGAGCAGCGTGTTGGTCGCGCGCAGGATGCCGTCGAGCGTCGACTGACCGGTGCCGTAGCGGTCGTCGAAGAAGCGCTTCGTCTGCGCCTCGCCGACGGCGACGACGGGGAAGCCGAGCTTGCCCTCCGCCTCGAGCGCGCGCAGCCGCAGCACGCCGCTGGTCGTCTCCTCGGTGCCGCCGACGATCTCGCTCAGCAGCTCGGTGCGGCGGCTGTGGAGGACCGAGATCACGTCGGCGCCGTCGTCCATCGTGACGTGCGGCTTGGTGTCGACGACCCGCTCGATGTGGTCGTAGTAGGTCGCCATGTCCTCGCCCTGGATCGCGTGGACGGCGATCCCGCTGCGGTCGACGAGCGCGGCGGCGACGTCGTCCTGGGTCGAGAGCGGGTTGGAGGCGCACAGCGCCACGTCGGCCCCGCCCGCGCTCAGCGCGCGGACGAGGTTGGCCGTCTCGGTCGTGACGTGCAGGCAGACGGCGATGCGAACGCCGTCGAGCGGCCGCTCGCGCGCGAACCGCTCGCGGATCGAGCGCAGCACGGGCATGCGCGCGTCGGCCCACTCGATCCGCGCCTGACCGACCTCGGCAAGGCCGAGGTCGGAGACATCGTGATGCGGCGGCGCCGGGGCGCCGCCGCGCTTGGGGGGTCTAGTAGCGGTAATGGTCCGGCTTGTAGGGGCCGTCGACGGGGACGCCGATGTAGGCAGCCTGCTCCTCGCTGAGCTTCGTCAGCTTGACGCCGAGCGCGTCGAGGTGGAGACGGGCGACCTTCTCGTCGAGGTGCTTGGGGAGCACGTAGACCTTCTTCTCGTACTCGCCCGGCTTCGTGAACAGCTCGATCTGGGCGATCGTCTGGTTCGTGAAGGAGTTCGACATCACGAACGAGGGGTGGCCGGTCGCGTTGCCGAGGTTCAGCAGGCGGCCCTCGGAGAGCATGATGATCGTGTGGCCGTCCGGGAAGCGCCACTCGTCGACCTGCGGCTTGACGGTCTCGCGCACGATGCCGTCGTACTTCGTCAGGCCGGCGATGTCGATCTCGTTGTCGAAGTGGCCGATGTTGCCGACGATCGCCTGGTGCTTCATCTTCGCCATGTCGTCGACGGTGATGATGTCCTTGTTGCCCGTCGTCGTGATGAAGATGTCGGCCTTGTCGACGACGTCCTGCAGCGGCTTGACCTCGTAGCCCTGCATCGCGGCCTGCAGCGCGCAGATCGGGTCGATCTCGGTGATGATGACGCGGGCGCCCTGGCCGCGCAGCGACTCAGCGCAGCCCTTGCCGACGTCGCCGAAGCCGCAGACGACGGCGACCTTGCCGCCGATCATCACGTCGGTCGCGCGATTGATGCCGTCGATCAGCGAGTGGCGGCAGCCGTAGAGGTTGTCGAACTTCGACTTCGTGACCGAGTCGTTGACGTTGATCGCCGGGAACAGCAGCGTGCCGGCCTCGGTCATCTCATACAGACGATGGACGCCGGTCGTCGTCTCCTCCGTGACGCCCTTGATGCCCTGGCCGATCTTCGTCCAGCGCTGCGGGTCCTCCTGCAGCGAGCGCTGCAGCAGCGTGAGGAAGACGGTGAACTCCTCCGACTCCGCCGTCGAGGGGTCCGGCACGGCGCCGGCGGCCTCGAACTCGGTGCCCTTGTGGACGAGCATCGTGGCGTCGCCGCCGTCGTCGAGGATCATGTTGGGGCCGTCCTCGCCGGGCCACAGCAGGGCCTGCTCGGTGCACCACCAGTACTCCTCCAGCGTCTCGCCCTTCCAGGCGAAGACGGGGATGCCCTGCGGATCCTCGGGCGTGCCGTTGGGGCCGACGGCGATGGCGGCCGCGGCGTGGTCCTGCGTCGAGAAGATGTTGCAGGAGACCCAGCGGACCTCGGCGCCGAGAGCAGTCAGCGTCTCGATCAGGACCGCGGTCTGGATCGTCATGTGGAGCGAGCCCATGATGCGCGCGCCCTTGAGCGGCTGCGACGCGGCGTACTCCTCACGGATCGACATCAGGCCGGGCATCTCGTGCTCGGCGAGCTGGATCTCCTTGCGCCCGAAGGCGGCGAGGGAAAGGTCGGCGACCTTGAAGTCGTGCTGAGTGGACGTGGCGGTCATCCGATGGTTCCTCCGGTGAGTTCCGTAGCGATGGTGGTGGGCGTGGCGGTGGCGGCGGCGAGCAGCTTCTCGGCCTTGCCCTGCTCCCAGCTGAGCCAGTCGCCGACGGCGACGTGCTCGGGCTTGGCCGGCTCGGCTTCGAACCACTCCTCGACGGCGCTGCGCAGCTCGGCGTCGTTGCCGAGCCGCAGTGCGAAGACGACGTCGGAGAGGCCGAGGTCGAACCGCTGCAGCAGCTCCCGCAGCGTTCGCAGGCGTTGCAGCTCCGCGGCGCCGTAGAGGCGATAGCCGGACGCCGACCGCGCGGGCACGACGAGACCGCTGCGCTCGATGTAGCGCAGCATGCGGGGCGACCAGCCGGTCGTCTCCGCGGACTCGTGGATCGTGAGCGCGTCCGTCGCCATGGGCGGCGCCAACCTTACCACGCTCGTGTCAACGTTTGGGAGGGGCGGTCCGCGGACCGCCCCTCCCCCGCGCTACGGACGTGCTCTCTTCGAGTCGACGATGCCGCTCGCGACGTAGGTCGTGCGGGTTCTCCAGCCGGCCGGCACGCGCGTCTCGCGGACCGGTCTGAACTCCTCCGTCAGCAGGAACTGGTCTCTCAGCAGCACCGTCCGCTGCTCCAGCAGGGTGCCGGTCGCCGGGTCGACGACCAGCTCGGAGCGGAAGCCGCGCAGCGTCTGCGCGACGACGGTGCCGGGGCGGCCGAGCGTGTCGGTCGATCTGCCGCGCAGCTCGACGCCCGGGATCCGCGCGAGCACGCGGTAGGTCGCGGCGCGCAGCGCCGGCGGCGTCGGCGCCTGCTGCTGCCCGAGCAGGCCGACGGCGCGCTCCCAGCTCATCGTCGCGGCGACGGTCGCGGGCGCGACGGTGCCCTCGGCCGATCTGCGCGAGGCCGCCGCGATCAGCTCGTAGAGCCGCTGCGGGTCGGTCGGCAGCGCGCGCAGCGCCCGCGGCGACAGCTGACCGAAGTCGTCGAGACTCTCTCCCAGCGGCTGACGCTGCGGCGCGACGCGCATGTCGGTCACCTCGCCGGCCCACCGTCTGCCGCTGGCGAGCCAGTCGCGCTCGGCGCGCGCGCTCGGGAAGCGGCCTCGCGTGCCGGTCACCGAGCGCGTGCGGCCCCAGCCGCTCGCGGCCGCCCACTCCTCCGTCGTGACCGGCAGCGTGATGCCGGGATACGGGCCTCTGCCGTCCGCGTGGGCGGTCGAGAAGTGCTGCTCGCCGACGGTCTTCGTGTACCAGTACTGGCCGGCTCTCAACGGCACGTACGGCTGCTGCGCGGCGCCGACGGCCGCCTCGCGCAGCAGTTGCGCGGCGGTCGCCGGCTGCGGCTGCACGTCGCCGCCGCCGAGGCCGCTGCCGAGCGCGATCGCGACCGCCGCGACGCCGGCCAGCGCGAGGCCGCCGACGCCGGCGAGCA
>NZ_JAWSTH010000172.1:0-6682 GCF_033542075.1 Conexibacter stalactiti | reverse complement strand
GCCGTCGGCGCCGGCGCCCGGCGGCGGCTCGACGACGACCGCCTCCGGCAGCCGCTCGCGCAGCCGCGCCAGCGCCCGTCGCGCCCGCGCGGGCGCGACGGGGGTCGCGCCGCGCTCCAGCGCGCGGCGCAGCAACTCGGGACCGTCGGTCCCCTGCAACCCGACGCGCCCGCCCATGCCGGCGATCGGGTTGACGATCAGTCCGAGCCGCGGGCTCACGCCTTCGCGCGCGCCAGCTCGTCGGCGACCTGGTCGACCGCTTCGCGCGCGACGGTGACGATCGTGTCGATCTCGGCCTCGGTGATCGTGAACGGCGGCGAGAACGAGATCGTGTCGGCGGCCGGCAGCGCGCGCGTGATCAGGCCGTGCTCGAGGCAGGCGCGCGTGATGCGGGCGCCGACCGCCAGCGCCGGGTCGAAGCGGACCGGCCGCTCGCCGCGCTCGGCGACGAACTCCAGCGCCGCGACGAGGCCGATGCCGCGGATCTCGCCGACCAGCTCGTGGCCGTCGAAGGCGGCGTGCAGCTCCGCGCGCAGCCGCTCGCCGCGGCGCGCCGCCTGCTCGATCAGGCCGCCGTGCTCGACGAGGTCGAGGTTCGCCAGCGCGGCGGCGGCGGCGAGCGGGTGGGCGCTGTAGGTGTAGCCGTGCTGGAAGGCGCCGCCGTCGCGGGCGAGCACCTCCCACACTCTGTCGGAGACGACGCAGCCCGACAGCGGCACGTAGGCGGAGGTGACGCCCTTCGCGATCGTCATCAGGTCGGGCTCGATCCCCAGCAGGTGGCTGCCGAACCAGGCGCCGAGGCGGCCGAAGCCGGAGACGACCTCGTCGGCGATCAGCAGCACGTCGTACTTGCGCAGGACCGCCTGGATCGCGGGGAAGTAGCCGTCGGGCGGCGGGATCACGCCGCCGGCCGCCTGCACCGGCTCGGCGATGAAGGCGGCAACCGTCTCAGGGCCCTCGGCGAGGATTCTCTGCTCCAGCTCGTCGGCGAGCCGCGCGACGAAGGCGGCGTCGTCCTCGCCCGGCTGCTTCTCCCACAGCGCGTACGGCGGGGAGACGTGGCGGATCATCGGCAGCGGCAGGTCGAACTGCGCGTGCATCGCCGGCAGGCCGGTCAGCGAGGCGGAGGCGATCGTGACGCCGTGGTAGCCGCGGCTGCGCGCGATCACCTTCTTCTTCTCGCGCCGGCCGAGCAGGTTGTTGTAGTGCCAGACGAGCTTCAGCTGCGTGTCGTTGGCGTCCGAGCCGCTGGAGCCGAAGAAGACCTTCGACATGCCGAGGTCGCCGGTCAGCCTGATGATCCGTTCGGCCAGCAGCGCCGGCTGGTCGGTCGCCATCGAGGAGAAGCCGTGGTAGTACGGCAGTCTGAGCGCCTGTGACTGCAGCGCGTCGGCGATCTCGCGGCGCCCGTAGCCGACGTTGACGCACCACAGGCCGGCCATCGCGTCGAGGTAGGTCGTGCCGTCCGCGGCGGTCAGCGTCGAGCCGCTGCCCGAGACGATCATCGCCGGCCCGCCGTCGCGCTCGTGCGCGCCGGCGGCCGTGAAGGGGTGGAAGACGTAGCGGCGGTCCAGCTCGCCGAGGGTGGAGGTGGTGGCAGTCATCTCAGCGTCCGTCTCGAAGTGTTCGCATTGCGGTCAAATGCACGGTATGCGAACCTTCGCACACGGCAGACGAGGAGTCCAGTGCGCTCTGCGCACGTCCGTCCGCATCGTGACATGACTTGGCTTCAGAAGGAGACCGCGCCCATGACGACCGCCATCGCCCACCTGACCGACCAGAACCTGCTGCGCGACGAGCTGTACGTCGGCGGCGTCTGGACGCCCGGCGCCGGCGGCGAGCACGCTCCGGTGCTCGACCCCGCCAGCGGCGACGAGCTGGCGCGGGTCGCCGAAGGCACGCGCGCCGACGCGCGCCGCGCGATCGACGCGGCCGCCGTCGCGCTGCCGAAGTGGTCGCGTCTCTCCGCGAAGGAGCGGGCGAGGCTGATGCGGCGCTGGTACGAGCTGATCGTCGAGCACGTCGATGATCTCGCCGTGCTGCTGACGGCCGAGCAGGGCAAGCCGCTGGCGGAGGCGCGCGGCGAGGTGCTCTACGGCGCCGGCTTCGTCGAGTGGTACGCGGAGGAGGGCAAGCGCGCCTACGGCGACGTGATCCCGACCAACGACAGCGGCCGCCGCCTGTTCGCGATCCGCCAGCCGATCGGCGTCTGCGCCGCGATCACGCCGTGGAACTTCCCGATGGCGATGATCGCCCGCAAGGTCGCCCCGGCGCTCGGCGCCGGCTGCACGATCGTCGTCAAGCCGGCGCCGTCGACGCCGCTCTCGGCGCTGGCGCTGGCCGAGCTGGCCGACCGCGCCGGGATCCCCGCGGGTGTCATCAACGTCGTCACCGGGCCGGCCGAGGAGGTCGGCCACGAGCTGGCGACCAACCCGGCGGTGCGCAAGCTGACCTTCACCGGCTCGACGCCGGTCGGCCGGCTGCTGATGTCCCAGGCGGCGGACACGGTCAAGAAGGTGTCGCTGGAGCTGGGCGGCAACGCGCCCTTCATCGTCTTCGACGACGCCGACCTCGACGCCGCCGTCGCCGGCGCGATCGCCTCCAAGTTCCGCAACGCCGGGCAGACCTGCGTCTGCGCCAACCGCGTCCTCGTGCAGGCGGGGATCCACGACGCCTTCGTCGAGCGCTTCGCGGCAGCGACCGCGGCGCTGAAGGTCGCCGACGGCTTCACCGACGGCGCCGAGCAGGGGCCGCTGATCGACGCGCGCGCGCTCGCGAAGGTCAAGGACCACATCGCCGACGCGCTCGCCCACGGGGCCTCAGTCGCCACTGGCGGCGACTCGCACGAGCTGGGCGGGACCTTCTTCCAGCCGACCGTCCTGACCGGCGCCACGACCGCGATGAAGATCGCCGCCGAGGAGACCTTCGGCCCCGTCGCCCCCGTCTTCCGCTTCGAGACCGAGGCCGAGGCGATCGAGCTGGCGAACGCCACCGAGTCAGGCCTCGCCGCCTACCTCTACACGCGCGACTCCGGCCGCGTCTGGCGCGTCGGCGAGGCGCTCGAGTTCGGCGTCGTCGGCGTCAACACCGGCGCGATCTCCTACGAGGGCGCACCCTTCGGCGGCGTCAAGCAGTCCGGTCTCGGCCGCGAAGGCTCGCGCCACGGCCTCGACGACTTCATGGAGCTGAAGTACCTCTGCCTCGACGGGATCAGCTGAGGGGTCTGAAGCGGGGCACGGTTCCCTCCGGCCGCTCGACCAGCTCCGTGAACATGTCGAGCGGCCGCACCCAGATCGACTCCGGTCTGGCCAGCGGCCGGTAGACGGCCATCAACTCCTCGGTCTCCGAATGCCGCGCGACGTGGAGCAGCTCGTAGTCGTTGCCTTTGAAGTGGCGGTAGAGGCCGGGCTCGGGGAGGGACATCGGCGGATCATGACGGCCCGCGCGATTTGAGCGGCGTCAGTCGAGATCGAACGCCGCGCGGATCGCGTCGCTCAGCGCCGGCTCCTGAGCATCGAGCAGGAGGCCGATCTGGCGGCCCAAGGCGGTCGTCGGGATCGTCGTGATGTTGTCGCAGCTGATCGCCGAAGAGTCCGCGAGCCCGTTCGCCTCGCCGACCGGCACTTCTGTCGAGAGGCCGCGCACCGAGGTGGTGATCGGGGCGATGGTGACCGACGTGAGATGTGGACGGACAAGCTCGCGGGTGAGGACGAGCACCGGTCGCGTCTTGTCGAGCCGCGCCAGATGGATCGGCCGCATCAGTCCAGATCCGACGGCAGGCCGGCAGCGTAGCCAGCCAGCCCGGCCAAGTCGGGATCCGGGCCGCTTCTGGCGAGGATCTCCGCATCGCGCGCAGCAACGGCGCGTCGCCGCTCGCGTTCGAGTGCTCGTATGACCACGGCAGCACGACTGCGCTCGGCGCCAGATCTGACGATCTCGTCCACGAAATCGACCAGCTCATCCGGAAGGCGAACGGCAATCTGCTTGCTCACCCGCTACACGGTACCAGTCTGGTACCGAATCGGTACCAGACTGGTACAGAGGTGACTGCCAACTCGTGCCTTGAGCCCCTTGACCTCAAGCCTGCTTGAAGTGGGAAGGTGTCGGGGTGACCGCCGCACCGACCCTCACCTGGACCGACCGCTCCGACGCGGGCAAGCTCGGCGTCGGCGGCCCCGACGCGCTGCCGTACCTGCAGGCGCTGCTGACCGCCGACCTCGCCCGGCTGCCCGTCGGCGGCGGCAGCGCGACCGCGCTGCTCACCCCGAGAGGGCAGGTGCGGGCGCTCGCGCGCGTGCTGCGGACCGACCGCGGCTGGCTGCTGCACTGCGAGCGGGCCGCGCTCGAAGGGCTCTTCCGCGGGCTGTGGAACGGGCGGATCGGCTGGAACGTCGCGCTGCACAAGCTGACGCTCCAGCAGGGGCTCGTGTCGCTCGTGGGGGAGGCGGAGGGGCTGCGCGCGGCGCTCGCGGCGGCGGTGCCCGCGTCGGCACCGGCGCCGAGCAAGGCGCTTGCGCTCGCCCACGCCGAGGAGCACGCCCACCTCCCCACCGACATCGCCGGCATCCCGGTCCGCGCCGTGCGCGCGTGGGCCGGACTCGACCTCGTCGTGCGCGCCGACCACGTGCCGCGCCTGCTCGCCGCGCTGGCGGCCGGCGGCGCGAGCCCGCTCGACGGCTGCGGCTGGGAGGCGCTGCGGATCGCGAACGGGCGGCTGCTCTACGGCGCTGACGCGAGCGACGCGACGCTGCCGGCCGAGCTGGCGCTCGACGGCGCGACCGTCGCGACCGACAAGGGCCTCTATCCCGGCCTCCAGACCGTCCTGCGGCAGCAGCGTTCGGGGACCGTCCACCGCCGCATCTGCCACCTGCACGCCGACCACGCGCTGCTGGCTGCCGGCGACGAGCTGACCGCCGCCGACGGCAGAGCGGCCGGCCGCGTCACCAGCGCGCTCGCCTTCGACGGGCTCGGCGTCGTGCGCGCGAGCGCGGGGGAGCGGCTCGTCCACGCGCCGACTGGCACGCCGCTGCGCGCCGAGCCGCTCGCGCACGCGGCGCCGTCCCTTTGAGCGCGCCGCCCCGCTTGCGAGCATGTGCGGCGTGATCGAGACGACGGAGATCGAAGGGTTCGCCGCGGTGCGGCTGCGCGCGGGCGAGCTGAGCGCGACGTTCGTGCCCGGCGCCGGCATGCTCGGCATCTCGCTGCGCGACGGCGACGACGAGCTGCTCGGCGCCCGCCACGGGCTCGACGCCTACGTGCACGACGCCAGAACGATGGGGATCCCGCTGCTGCACCCGTGGGCCAACCGGCTCTCGCGCGACGCCTTCTCCGTTGCCGGCACCGATGTGCGGATCGCCGACGGCGCCGCCGGCCTCCACCGCGACGGCAACGGCCTCGCGATCCACGGCCTCGTCGCGGGCGTGCCCGACTGGGTCGTCGAGGAGGCCGGCGAGTCCGCGCCCGCGGGCGACGGCGCGGCCGGCGACAGCTCCGCCTTCTCCGCGACGCTCGACTTCGGCGCGCGGCCCGACCTGCTCGCCTCCTTCCCCTTCCCGCACATGCTCCGGCTCGACGTCGCGCTGGGGGAGCGCGGCCTGCGGATCGCGACGACGCTGACGGCGACCGGCGACGTCCCGGTCCCGCTCGCCTACGGCTTCCACCCCTACCTCCAGCTCGCCGGCGTGCCGCGCGAGCAGTGGCTCGTCGAGCTGCCCGCGCTGGAACGGCTGGAGCTGGACGAGCGCGGGATCCCGACCGGCACCGCCCGCCCCGCGCCGGCCGAGTCGCGGCCGCTCGCCGAACGCTCGCTCGACGACGCCTACGACGGTGTCGCGCCCGGCGCCGTCTTCGCCGTCTCGGCCGCCGGCCGCCGCCTCGAGGTCCACTTCGAGCAGGGCTTCCCGGCGGCGCAGGTGTTCGCCCCGCCGAGCGAGCAGCTGATCTGCTTCGAGCCGATGACGGCGCCGACCGACGCGCTCGTCAGCGGCAGGGCGCTGCGGCTCGTCGCGCCCGGCGAGCAGAACGTCAGCGCCTTCGCGATCGTCGTGCCGCCCTTGCAGTCCGCCTAGCGCCGCCCACCGCCTGAGCGCGGGTCGGGCAAACACTGGGGTCGGCCCCGCTGTGGCAGGGGGTGGGCGGGCAGCAAGCTGCGCGGCATGCCCACGACCCCGCCGTCCACCTCATGCTGAGCCGGCAGCGCCACCGGCGACTGCGCAGATCGCTCGCCACCGAGCGGCGCCGGATCGGCGCCGCGACCGGCGCGGCGCTGAAGGCGCAGGAGCGCGCGCTGCACGCCAGACCGGGCGCCGACCTGCCTGTCGCGCCGGTGCAGAAGGCCGAGCGCGAGCTGCGGGCGCTGGCGCGCGAGCTGGGCGGCCGCGCCGACGGCGACGGACGCGTGCAAGCAGCCGCGCGCGGCGTCGGCGAGCTGGCCGACGGCTACGCGGCGCTCGCTGCCGCCGAGCGCGTGAGCGACCCGCAGAAGGCCGCCGACCTGACGACCAGAGCGGTCGCCGCGCTGCGCGCCGCCGAGCAGCAGCGCAGAACGGCCGGCGATGCCTGGCCGCTCTGACGCCCGCGCCGGTGGGCGCCTGATCGACCGCGCCGCTCGCGCCGCCGCCGGCATGTCGCGGCGCGAGCTGGTGCGGCTCGGGCTCGGCGCCGCCGCCGCGGCGGCGCTGCC
>NZ_JAWSTH010000171.1:0-6912 GCF_033542075.1 Conexibacter stalactiti | reverse complement strand
CGCTCCGCGTCGCTGCCCGCGACCGCCGGCGGTCCCGCGCCCACGCCCGCGCCTGGCGCCGCGCCCGCGCCTGGCGCCGCGCCCGCACCTGCCGGCCGTCTCGCGCCCGCCACCGCGATCTCGCTCGCTCGCTCCATCGGTCGCGATCATGCCACCGCAGCCGGCCCGCCACGCCACGCCACCCACTACGCTGCGGCGATGGACGCGACCGACCTCGCCTTCGCCGGCCTCGCGGGTCAGGCCGATCTGGTCCGCCGCGGGGAGGTCACTCCGCGCGAGCTGGTCGAGCTGCAGTTGGAGCGGATCGAGCGGATCGACCCGCTGCTGAACGCGGTCCGCGTGACCTTTCCGGAGCGCGCGTTCGCCGAGGCCGAGCAGGCCGCCGCGCGCCGCGAGGCGATGGCGCGCACCTCCGGCAACGGCGCCGCCGCGCGCCCGCTGCTCGGCGTCCCGATCCTGATCAAGGACGACGTCGACGTCGCTGGGGAGGCGACTCGCTACGGCTCCGCCGCCTCCTCCGATCAGCCAGCCCTCGCCGACGCGGAGGTCGTCCGCCGGCTGCGCGCCGCCGGCGCGATCGTGATCGGCAAGACCCACACCCCGGAGCTGATGCAGTGGCCGTTCACCGAGACCGCCGCGTACGGCATCACGCGCAACCCGTGGGATCTGAGCCGGACTCCGGGTGGCTCCAGCGGCGGCTCGGGCGCGGCTGTCGCCGCGGGCCTCGCCGCAGCCGCGCTCGCGACCGACGGGGCCGGCTCGATCCGCATCCCGGCCGCCTGCTGCGGCCTCTTCGGGCTCAAGCCGCAGCGCGGGCGCGTGCCGGAGGCGCCCAAGCACGAGCCGTGGCTGGACCTCTCGACGACCGGCTGCGTCACGCGCACCGTCGCCGACACCGCCCTCTGGCTCGACGCGACCGCCGACCGCGACCCTGGCGCGCCGTCGTACGCGCACGCGGCCGCGACGCCGCCGCGGCGCCCGCTGAAGATCGCCTACACGACCCGCAACCCGCTGCTCGCACCGGTCGCGAGAGAGCCGCGCGCGGCTCTCGAACAGACGATCGCGCTGCTGCGCGAGCTGGGCCACACGGTCGAGCGCGTCGACCCGCCGCTGGACCCGGTCCTGCCGCAGGTGATCGCGCGCTACCTGCGCGGGATCGCGGAGGACGCGGCGAAGCTCCCGCACCCCGAGCGGCTCGAGTCGCGCACGCAGGGGATGGTGCGGATGGGCCGGCTGCTGCCCGACGGCTTCGTGCGCTGGGCGCGCGAGCGCGAGGGGGCGACGACGGTCGCGCTCAGCCGCGTGCTGGCCGACCACGACCTGCTGCTGACCCCGGCGCTCGCCGCGCTGCCGCTCCCGATCGGCCGCTACGACGGCCGCGGCGCGCTGTGGACCTTCAACGGCGTCGCGCGCTTCACGCCGTTCACGCCCGGCTGGAACGTCACCGGGCAGCCGGCAGCCGCGGTCCCGGCGGGCTTCACGGACGGCGGCCTGCCGCTGTCGGTCCAGCTCGTCGGCCGCACGCGCGACGAGGCGACGCTGCTGTCGCTCGCGGGGCAGCTGGAGGCGGCACGACCGTGGAGCGCGCGGCGGCCTACGCTTGCGGAGTGACCTCCTCCTCCGCCGACGCCTCCACCGACACGCCCACGATCGAGACCGAGCTGCTGCAGGTCGCGCGCGACGCCGCGCGCGCCTCCGCAGAGGTGTTGCTGCACTACTACGGCAACGCCAGGGGAGTGCGCACGAAGTCGACCGACACCGACCTCGTCAGCGAGGCCGACGTCAACGCCGAGAGAGCGATCCGCGCGCTGCTCGCCGAGCGTCGCCCTGGCGATGCGGTCCTCGGTGAGGAGGGCGGCGAGACGCCGCCGACGGGGGAGAGCGGCATCCGCTGGATCGTCGACCCGCTCGACGGCACCGTCAACTACCTCTTCCAGTACCCGCAGTGGTCGGTCAGCATCGCGGCGGAGGACCGTCACGGGACGATCGTCGGCGTCGTCTGGGATCCCGTCCGCGAGGAGGAGTTCGCCGCCACCCGCAGCGGCGCCCCGACGCTCAACGGCGCTCCGATCGCCGCCTCCCAGCAGAGCGATCTCTCGCAGGTGCTGGTCGCGACCGGCTTCGCCTACGACGCCCGGATCCGCGCACGCCAGGCCGAGGTGCTGAGCGGACTGATCACGCGCGTGCGCGACATCCGCCGCGGCGGCAGCGCCGCGATCGACCTCTGCTGGACCGCGGCCGGCCGCACCGACGCCTACTACGAGCGCGGGATCCACCCGTGGGACTACGCCGCGGGCGCGCTGATCTGCGAGCGCGCCGGCCTCGCCGTGCGCGAGCTGCCGGCCGACCACGAGCTGCCGTTCGGCCTCGCGGTCGCCCCGCCGGCGCTGGTCGACCACCTGCACGCGCTCGTGATCGACTGAGCGCGCCGGACCGCTGGCTCGCCACCGACACCCCGGCTGCGCGTAGACTCGGTCCCTCTTCCACGCGGCGGTGGCGGAATGGTAGACGCGGCGGCCTCAAAAGCCGCTGGGCGCAAGCCCGTGTGGGTTCGAGTCCCACCCGCCGTATAGAGGGGTCGATTTCTTCGCTTCGGGCCCCGTAGGCTGCACACATGACCGACCAGGCGCCGCCCCTCAGACTCACGCCCACGCAGGAGATGAAGCTGGCGACGATCGTCGCCGAGGTCGCTGGGCTGTTGCGCGCCGCCCCCGACAACTCCTGTCCGTTCGGATGCGGCGCAGAGCCACCGGCCGACGATCCGTGGACGCACGCGCTGGACTGCCCGATCACCTATGCGCGCGAGCTGCAGGCGTTCGGGGCGGAGCTTCGGCCATGATCGGAGGACGATGCGCCTCCTGCTGAACATCATCTGGTTCGTTCTGTGCGGTCTGTGGATGGCGATCGGCTACGCCTTCGCGGCGCTGATCTGCTTCATCCTGATCATCACGATCCCGTTCGGGATCGCATCGCTGCGGATCGCGGTCTTCGCGCTGTGGCCGTTCGGCAAGACGGTCGTCCGCCGCGGCGACGCGGGAGTCGCCTCCGGGATCGGCAACGTCATCTGGCTGCTGCTGTGCGGCTGGTGGCTGGCGCTCGGGCACCTGATCACCGGCGTCGCGCTCTGCATCACGATCATCGGGATCCCGCTCGGCCTGGCGAACTTCAAGCTGATCCCGGTCTCGCTGCTGCCGCTCGGCCGCGAGATCGTGACGGTCGAGCAGGCGCGGGCGCTCGACGCCGAGCAGATCACGAGCTTCTGAGGATGCGCGCCGCCGTCGTCGAGCAGTACGGAACGCCGGTCGCGCGCGAGTTCGACGAGCCGACCGCGGGGGAGGGGCAGGTCGTCATCGCCGTCGCGGCGGCCGGCGTCAACCCGGTCGACGTCGCGAGAGCGGCCGGCACGTTCTACTCCGGCAGAGATCCGCTGCCGTTCGTCGCGGGCGGCGAAGGCGTCGGGACGCTGCCCGACGGGCGCCGTGTCTACTTCGACCGCCCGGTCACGCCGTTCGGCGCGATCGCCGAGCGGGCGCTGGTGCGGAGCGATGCGACGATCGAGCTGCCCGACGGGCTCGACGACGGGCTCGCCGTGGCGCTCGGCATCTCGGGCCTCGCGGCGTGGCTGCCGCTCGCCTGGCGGGCCGACCTGCGACCGGGCGAGACGGTGCTGGTGCTCGGCGCGACCGGCGTGCTCGGCCTGATCGCGGTGCAGGCGGCGAAGCTGCTCGGCGCCGGCCGCGTCGTCGCCGCCGGTCGCGACGCCGCCGCGCTCGAGCGGGCGGTCGCGCACGGCGCAGACGCGACCGTGCGCCTCGACGGCACGAGCGGCTCCGCGCTCACCGACGCCTTCCGCGACGCCGCCGGCGGCGCCTTCGACGTCGTCATCGATCCGCTCTGGGGCGCGCCGGCGGCAGCCGCGCTCGGTGCGCTGGGACGCGGCGGGCGGCTGATCCAGATCGGCCAGTCGGCCGGGACGACGGCGGAGCTGTCGTCGGCGGCGATCCGCGGCACGCTCGCGGAGATCCGCGGCCACACGAACTTCCTCGCGCCCGCCGGCGTCAAGGAGGCGGCGTACCGCACGCTCGCCGAGCACGCGGTCGCGGGCCGGCTCACGGTCGAGGTCGAGCGCGTGGCGCTGCGCGACGTCGCGGACGCGTGGGCGCGTCAGCAGGCCGGCCTGCACGGGCGCAAGCTCGTGCTCGTGCCGTAGGTCAGCCGCGCGCGGCGCCGGTGCCGGTGGTGCCGCGCCGCTGGCCGGGCCGGTCTATGACCTTGCGCGGTGCGGCGCCCTTCCACTTCGCGCGGCTCTTCGGCACTTCCAGCTCGACGTGCCACTCCTGCCTGAACGCCTGCGCGGCGAAGGCGATCAGCAGCAGCTGCACAGGGATCACGATGAAGGTCACCAGCCCGAGCACCGACGATTCGAGTCCGTCGCCGCCGAAGATCGACTCCGGCGTCGAGAAGCCGGGCTTGTCGCGCTCCAGCCATTCCGGGCCGGAGACGGCCGCGAAGATCAGCAGCAGGATCGCGAGCGCGGCGACGACCGGAAGCACACCGCGGTTCCAGCGGCTGACCAGATAGGCCATCCCGATGTAGAGCAGCGCGTAGACGAGCTGGAGCGCCTTGCTGCCCTGCAGCGCCGACCAGCCGCCGAGGATGACGATCAGCTGCAGACCCGCCGAGACGAGCAGCAGCAGCACGACGATCGCGCGCGTGGTGTTCGACGACGCCTTCGCGCGATTGGGCCGGTCGATGACGTAGCCGTCCTCCATCCCTCGTGGACCCTACAATCCCCCGCGGTCGCGTGGCGCACTTCCCGTCGCGAGGGAAGCTCGCTCGTCGCCGACAACACCCCGCGGGTGTGGTGAAACGGTAGACACGCCGGCCTTAGGAGCCGGTTGGCCAGGTAGAGGCCTTGGGGGTTCGAATCCCTCCGCCCGCATTCTCGATCGCGAATGTGCGCAGCAGCACGCCAGAGCGGCATAGAATGGAGAGCGATGGGCACTCCAGATCAGCCAGCCACCGCCGCGATCGAGCTGACCGCCGTGATGCACGCGCTCAGCGACGACGCGCGCCTGGCCGTCGTGCGCGAGCTCGCCTGCGGCGGGGAGCGCCCCTGCGGCTCGTTCGACCTCGGCGTCAGCAAGGCGACCGCGTCACATCACTTCCGCGTGCTGCGCGAGGCCGGCATCACCGAGACGCGGGTCGACGGCAAGCGGCGGCTGCTCTCGCTGCGGCGCGAGGACCTCGACGCGCGCTTCCCCGGTCTGCTGACGGCGGTGCTGACCGCTGCCACGAGCAACGGCGCGGCGACCGCCGCGCCCGAGCGCGTCCCCGCCTGAGCCGCCCGCGCGCCGGCGATCGCACGAACGCGCCGATCACGGCACGAGCGCGCGACGCACCGCTCCACAACGAACGACGCCCCGGCGGAGAGCCGAGGCGTGCGCGGAGCGGGCCACCGAGGAGTCGAACCTCGCGTTACGGTTTTGGAGACCGTCGTGTTACCGATACACCAGTGGCCCGGGGCGGCGGTCATTGTAGGTGTTTGCCGCCCGCGCTGTCGCCTTGGTCGTACAGCTCGCCGACGGTCACGCCCAACGCCTCCGCCAGCCGCGCGACCGTCGTGGCGCGCGGATCCTTGTTGCCGCGCTCGATCTCGCTGAGATGCTTCGGATGCATGCCGGCGGCAGCGGCCAGCGCTTCCTGCGAGAGCTCCCGCTGACGACGCAGCTGACGGATCTTGCGCGCGAGCGGTGACGTGGTTGGAGGTCTGCCGGACACGAACATATGTTCGCATACTAGGCAAGTGATGTGACGGCTTCGCGGCGCTCATCGACATGGGCGAAGAACTCCGAAAGTGGAAGTTCGAGGCCGTCGGAGAGCTTCATCACCGTCGTGATGCCGGGTTCCTTGTTCGCGCGTTCGATCTCGCCGATGTGCTTGGCGCTGATCCCCGACCGGTCGGCAAGCGCCTCCTGTGACAGGTCGCGCTCACGGCGAAGCCGTCTGAGCGTTCTGGCGAACGCCGCGAGCTGAACGGAGGGGTCGCGCATCGGAACGGTGAAAGCTCCTTCACCGGCGGGCGCGGCACCACCCTCTAGGGGTGGTGAACCACCGTCTAGCGGTGGTAAATCTCCACCTGTAGACGGTTTTCTTGGGTATAGTCCGCTTCGCCTCGGGCAGCGGCGCGGCCGGCCTGCGCGCTGATTCCCCCTCATGCGCGCACGACCGCCGGCGGCATCGCGCCCGGGATTCCCCGTAAGCCGGCACCCCCCGGCGGCAGGGGGCATCGAACGCCCCGTTGCGGCAACGCGCCGGGGCGTTCGTGCGTTCTGGGTCAGTGCTCGCGCTGCTCTGCCTGCGCGCGTTTGCGCGCCCGCTCGGCCGCCCGCCGCAGGAAGCGGCGCTGCTTGGAGCCGACCGGCGCCCGGCTCATCTCGCGCAGCAGCTCGGCGGCCCTGAGCGCGGCCTCTGGATCGGGCTTCGGCGGCTGTTCCGGCGGTTGCGGCTGCGTCCCCATCACGGTTCATAACGCGGCGACGGCGGCGGGAGTTGCGCTGCCGGTGAACGCGGCGCGTCGGCCGACTTGACGAAAAGACTGTTCCGATATATCTTTGACGCATCAAGAACAGTCAACGACAGGAGAACGGCATGCGATATGCAGCCAACTTCGCCGCTGATGCGGGACGCTCCGGCTCCTGCCATCGAGGCGGCTTCGACATCACGGATTTCTGGCGTGCCATGTCCGGCGGCGGTCGCCACGGCGGCGGTCACGGCCAGGGCGAGCACGGTCGCGGCGGCGGCCCGGGGCGCGGCGACTTCGGTCGCGGCGGCTGGGGTCGCGGCGGCTTCCCGTTCGGGCCTGGCGGCCCGGGCGGCCCGGGCGGCGGCTTCCCCTTCGGACCGGGCGGC
>NZ_JAWSTH010000170.1:0-7005 GCF_033542075.1 Conexibacter stalactiti | reverse complement strand
CGCGCAGCGCGGCCGCGCCGCGCGCGGGCGCCGCGCGGCCGCCGAAGCGCGCGAGGACGGCGCCCTCCTCGCCCTCCCAGCGGAGGTCGAGCGCGTCGGCTTCGAGCGGCAGGTGGGCGAGCGCAGAGGCGGCGCGAGCCACCGCATGCGGCTCCCCGCCGCGCCCGACGGCGGTGCAGCAGGCCTCCGGCCGCGGATGCAGCCGGACGGTCAGCTCGGTCAGCAGGCCGAGCGTGCCGCAGGCGCCGCTCATCAGCTTCGCGAGGTCGTAGCCGGCGACGTTCTTGATCACCTGCGAGCCGGCGCGCGCGACGGTGCCGTCGGGCAGCGCGACCTGCACGCCGAGCACGAGGTCGCGCGGCGCCCCGTAGCGGTGGCGCAGGGGGCCGCTGTCGCCGGTCGCGACGACGCCGCCGATCGTCGCGCCGCCGTCGGGCGGGTCGAGCGCCAGCATCTGCCCGGCGGCCGCGAGCTCCGCCTGCGCGCGGGCGAGCGGAAGGCCGGCCTGGACGACCGCGGTGAGGTCGCCGGCGTTGTGCGCGACGAGCGCGTCGAGGCGCGCGGTGCGCAGCTCGGCGTCCGCGGCGACCGGCCGGCCCCACGCGAGCTTCGTGCCGCCGCCGCGGATCCGCACGGCGCCCGCGTCGCGCAGCGCGACGGCCGCCTCGGCGGCGGTCGCCGGCATCAGCTGCGCAGGAGCCGCGGCGCCCGCCATCGCCTCACATCCGCTCCGCCAGGCCGGCCGCCTCCAGCGGGTGGCGCCGGTAGGGACCCGGGACCTCGCCGCACAGCCGCGGCGTCGGCATCAGCTTGCCGGGGTTCGCAAGCCCGTCGGGGTCGAAGGCGCAGCGCAGCTTCTGGAAGGCGGCGAGGTCGGGCTCGCCGAACATCTCCGGCATGTAGCGCTTCTTGTCGACGCCGACGCCGTGCTCGCCGGTGATCGAGCCGCCGGCGCGCACGCAGGCGAGCACGATCTCGCCGGCCAGCCGCTCGGCCCGCTCCGCCTCGCCGGGCGCGTGGCCGTCGTAGCAGACGAGCGGGTGGAGGTTGCCGTCGCCGGCGTGGAAGACGTTGGCGACCCGCAGTCCGGCGTCGTGCGCCAGCTGCTCGATCCGCTCCAGCACCTCGGCGAGGCGGGTGCGGGGGATCACGCTGTCCTGGACGTAGTAGTGGGGGCTGATGCGCCCCATCGCGGGGAAGGCCGCTTTGCGCATCCGCCAGAAGACGTCGCGCTCGGCGGCGTCGCGCGCGACCCGCACCTCGTCGGAGCCGGCGCCCTCGCACAATCGCGTGACCTCGCCGAAGCGGTCGGCGATCGCGTCGGCCGGCCCGTCGAGCTCGACGAGCAGCGCGGCGCCGGCGTCGGCCGGCCAGCCGGCGTGCGCCATCTGCTCGGAGGCGTCGATCGAGAGCCGGTCCATCATCTCGATCGCGCCGGGGACGACGCCGGCCGCGACGATCGCCGAGACGGCCTGCCCGGCCTGTGCGGCCGTCGCGAAGAAGGCGACGAGCGTCCGCACCGACTCCGGCGTCGGCACGACGCGGAGCGTGATCCGCGTCGCGATCCCGAGCGTCCCCTCGGAGCCGACGAAGACGCCGTGGAGGTCGTAGCCGGGCAGGTCGGCCTCCTTGCCGCCGAGCTGCACGACCGTGCCGTCGGCCAGCACGACCTCGAGCCCGCAGACGTAGTTGGTCGTGAAGCCGTACTTGAAGCAGTGCGCGCCGCCGGAGTTCTCGGCGACGTTGCCGCCGATCGAGCAGACGATCTGGCTGGAGGGGTCCGGCGGGTAGAAGTGCGTCGGCCCGGCCGCGGCGGAGATCGCGACGTTCGTGACCCCGGGCTCGCAGACGACCCGCTGGTTGGCGAGGTCGACCTCGTGGATCCGCCGCAGGCGCGCCAGCACGATCAGGACGCCGTCGGCGACCGGGAGCGCGCCGCCGGAGAGGCCGCTGCCGGAGCCGCGCGCCACCCACGGGACGCCGTGGTCGCGACAGGCGCGGACGACCGCGACGACCTCCGCCGCGCTGCCCGGCAGCACCGCGGCCCGCGGCACGACCGCGTACTGCAGCAGCCCGTCGGATTCGTAGGTGCGCAGCGCGTGATGGTCGGTGAGGACGTGCTCCTCTCCGCAGGCGGCGCGCAGCTGGGTGAGCAGGGAACGGTCGATCGCCAAGGCTCTCTCCTGCGTAGACGATGCCCGTCGCCGCCCGATCGTCCACATCGGAGGGCGCGGGCGGGTGCCAGGAGCGGCGTCGCGGCGCAGCGCGCGCGCTGCACACGGGTATATGGAGTGAACATCGGCGCACCACGCCGGCCGTTTGTCATGGAGGAGGAGACGTGAGCACCACAGTCCCGATCCGCCTGTCCGTCAACGGCAAGCCCCACGAGCTCGACGTCGAGCCGCGCCTCCTGCTCGTGCACCTGCTGCGCGACAGGCTGGGCCTGACCGGCACCCATGTCGGCTGCGACACGAGCAACTGCGGAGCGTGCACGGTCCATCTCGACGGCGAGGCGGTGAAGAGCTGCACCGTCCTCGCGGTCCAGGCCGACGAGGCCGAGGTCACGACGATCGAGGGCCTCGCCGCCGGCGACGACGGGCTCCACCCGCTGCAGGAAGCGTTCTGGGAGGACCACGCGCTCCAGTGCGGCTACTGCACGCCGGGGATGATCATGGCCGCGGCCGACCTGCTGGCGCGCAACCCGGACCCGACCGAGGAGGAGATCCGCCTCGGCCTGGAGGGCAACCTCTGCCGCTGCACCGGCTACCACAACATCGTCGCGGCGGTGCGCGACGCGGCCGCCGAGATGCGCGGCGCGAGCGCCGCCGCCAAGACGCCGGAGGTGGTCTGATGGGTGCCCCGGGTGCGGAGACCGCCGAGCGAGAGATGCCCGGCGGCAACGGCTACGTCGGACGGGCCCTGAAGCGCAAGGAGGACCCGCGCCTGATCACCGGGCGGGCGACCTACGTCGACGACCTCGTGCTGCCCAGCACGCTCTACGCGGCGATCGTGCGCTCGCCGGAGGCGCACGCGCGGATCACGGCGATCGACACCTCGGCCGCGGCGGCGCGGGAGGGGGTCGAGGCGGTCTTCACCGGCGAGGACCTCGCCGACATGGCGGCGCCGTGCCCGATGGTGTGGGTTCCGCCGGGCGTGGAGGTCCACGTCCCCGAGCACTGGCCGCTGGCGAGAGGCAAGGTCGGCTACGTCGGCCAGGCCGTCGCCGTCGTGCTCGGCGATGACAAGTACGCGGTCGTCGACGCGGCCGAGCAGGTCGTCGTCGACTACGAGCCGCTGCCGGTCGTCGTCGACCCCGAGGCGGCGCTGGAGGAGGGCGCGCCGATCGTCCACGAGCAGTTCGGGACCAACAAGGTCTTCGAGTGGTCGCTCGCCGGCGGCGACGTCGAGGGCGTCTTCGCCGCGGCCGACGTGGTGCTGGAGCGCCGGATCGTCAACCACCGCACCGCCGGCGCTGCGATCGAGCCGCGTGGCGCGCTCGCCGAATGGCGCGAGGGGCACCTGACGCTCTGGTCCTCGACGCAGATCCCGCACATCGCGCGGGTGATCCTCTCGATCCAGCTGGGGATCTCGGAGGAGCGGATCCGCGTCGTCGCGCCCGAGGTCGGCGGCGGCTTCGGCTCCAAGCTCCAGGTCTACGGCGAGGAGGTGCTCGTCGCCTGGTGCGCCCGCAAGACCGGCAGGCCGGTGAAGTGGACGGCGACCCGCAGCGACGACATGCTGACCACGCACCACGGCCGCGACCAGATCGACTACGTGAGAATCGCGGCCAGACGCGACGGGAAGATGACCGGGATCCACGTGAGAGTGATCCAGGACTGCGGCTCCTACCACCTGATCGAGGGGCCGGTGATCCCGACCTTCACCTCGTGCGTCATCAGCGGCGTCTACGACTTCGACGCCGTCCAGACCGACGTCGTCGGCGTCTTCACGAACAAGTTCACGACCGACGCTATCCGCGGCGCCGGCCGGCCGGAGGCGACGCACCTGCTGGAGGTCTGCGTCGACCAGCTGGCCGACGAGCTCGGCATCGACCGGCTCGAGCTGCGGCGCCGGAACTTCATCACCGAGTTCCCGAACGAGCGGCCGCACGGCTTCGTCTACGACTCCGGCGACTACCACGGCACACTCGACCGCTGCCTGGAGCTGCTCGACCTCGACGCGTTCCAGCGCGAGCAGGCGCAGCTGCGCGAGCGCGGCGTCCACCGCGGCGTCGGCTTCTCGACCTACGTCGAGATCTGCGGGCTCGGCCCGTCGCGCGCGCTCGGCCCCGACGGCTGGGGGATGCAGGGCGGCTACTTCGAGTCGGCGCAGGTGCGGGTGCTGCCGACCGGCACCGCGATGGTCTACACCGGCACCTCGCCGCACGGCCAAGGGCTGGAGACGAGCTTCGCGCAGATCGTCGCCGATCGCCTCGGGCTCGACCCCGATGCGATCGAGGTGATCCACGGCGACACGAACACCGGTCCGTTCGGCAAGGACACCTACGGCTCGCGCTCGCTGTCGGTCGGCGGCGAGGCGGTCGCGCGCGCCGCGCAGAAGGTCCAGGACAAGGCGAAGCGGATCGTCGCGCACAAGCTCGAGGCGGCGCCGGAGGACATCGAGGTCTCCGAAGGCGCCTTCCGCGTGAAGGGCTCGCCCGAGCAGGCTCTCTCGCTCGCCGACGTGGCGACCGAGGCGTACATCCCGGCCGACCTGCCGGAGGGGATGGAGGCCGGCCTCGACGAGATCTGCTTCTACGATCCCGACAACTTCGTCTGGCCGTTCGGCGCGCACGCCTGCGTCACGGAGGTCGACGTCGAGACCGGTCGCGTCGAGATCGTGCGCTGGATCGCCGTCGACGACTGCGGCCGGGCGGTCAACCCGAAGCTGATCGACGGGCAGGTCCACGGCGGCGCGGCGCACGCGATCGGGCAGGCGCTCTACGAGCAGATCCGCTACGACGAGAACGGGCAGCTCGTGACGGGCACGTTCGTCGACTACGGCCTGCCGACGGCGGCCGAGATCCCGTCGTTCGAGACCGCCCGCACCGAGACGCCGTCGCCGACGAACACGCTCGGCGTGAAGGGCGTCGGCGAAGCGGCGACGATCGCCGCCACGCCGGCGATCGTCAACTCCGTGCTCGACGCGCTGCGTCCGCTCGGCGTCAGCTACCTCGACATGCCGCTCACGCCGGAGCGGGTGTGGGCGGCGATCCAGGAGGCCCGCAGATGATCCCGCCCGAGTTCGACTACGCCGCGCCCGACTCGCTCGACGCCGCGCTGCAGGCGCTCGCCGACGGCGGCGAGGACGCGAAGCCGCTCGCGGGCGGGCACTCGCTGCTGCCGTTGATGCGGCTGCGGCTGGCGGCGCCGACGCTGCTCGTCGACCTGCGCCGCGTCCCGGGGCTGCGCGCGCTGGAGCGCGAGAACGGCGGCTGGCGGATCGGCGCGCTGAGTCGCCACGCCGACCTCCAGCGGCGGGCGGAGCTGGGCGTGCTGGCCGAGACGACGGCGCTGATCGCCGACCAGCAGGTCCGCAACCGCGGCACGATCGGCGGCTCGCTCGCGCACGGCGACCCGGCCTCCGACCTGCCCGCGGTCCTGCTCGCGACGGAGGGGACCGTCACGGTCCGCGGCAGCGCCGGCACGCGCGAGATCGCCGCCGCCGACCTCTTCGAGGACTACATGACGACGGCGATCGCGCCCGGGGAGATCCTCACCGAGGTGCGCGTCCCGGCGCTGGACGGGTGGGGCCACGCCTACGAGAAGTTCACGCGACGGGCGGAGGACTGGGCGATGGTCGCCGTCTGCGCGCTCGTGTCCCGGGCCGACGACGGCTCCTGCGCGGACGTGCGCGTCGCGCTCACCAACATGGGCTCGACGCCGCTGCGGGCGACCGCCGTCGAGGAGGCGCTGCGGGGCCGCCCGCTGGACGACGAGACGATCGCCCGGGCCGCCGAGCAGGCGGCCGAGGGGACCGCCCCGCCGGGCGACCTCAACGCCTCGCCGGACTACAAGCGGCACCTCGCGCGTGTCCTCACGCGACGGGCGCTCAGACGGGCGGCGGAGGGCTGACCACGCTCCCCGCGAGCCCACGAGAGGTCGGCGAGATCCTGGGCGCCGAGGGCTATCTCGCCGACGCGGCGTTGCGCACCGCCGTCTTCCTGGCGGCCGCGCTCGAACAGCCGCTGCTGCTGGAGGGCGAGGCCGGCGTCGGCAAGACCGAGCTGGCGAGCGCGCTCGCGGCGGCGACCGGAGCGCGACTGATCCGGCTCCAGTGCCACGAGGGGATCGACCGCCACCAGGCCCTCTACGACTGGGACTACGCCCGCCAGCTGCTGACGCTGCGCGCCTCCGCGGCCGGCGTCGACGAGGGCGAGCTGTTCGCCCGCCGCTTCCTGCTGCGCCGCCCACTGCTGGAGGCCCTCGAGAGCGAGCAGCCGGTCGTCTTGCTGATCGACGAGATCGACCGCGCCGACGACGAGTTCGAGGCCTTCCTGCTGGAGCTGCTGTCGGAGTTCCAGGTGACGATCCCCGAGCTGGGGACGATCCGGGCGCGCAGACGGCCGCTGGTCGTCCTGACCTCGAATCGCACGCGCGAGCTGCACGACGCGCTCAAGCGCCGCTGCCTCTACCACTGGATCGACTACCCGACGCGCGAGCGCGAGGCCGAGATCGTGCGCGTGCGCGCGCCCGGCGTCGAGGAGGCGATCGTCGCGCGCGTCTGCGACGCGGTCCTGCGGCTGCGCGAGGCCGAGCTGTACAAGCTGCCCGGCGTCGGCGAGACGATCCAATGGGCGCGGGCGCTCGCCGCGCTCGGCGACGGCGACCTCGACGCGACGCTCGGCGTCGCGCTGAAGGTGCGCGAGGATCTCGACCGCGTCCGCGACGACGGGGTGCTCGAAGGTGTCTTCGCCAGCCCGCCCGGCGAGCAGGCGCGCGAGCACGTCCGGCGCCAGCTCGCCGTCCCCCTGGGCGCGCGTGAGAAGCGCCAGCAGCGGCCGTT
>NZ_JAWSTH010000169.1:0-7006 GCF_033542075.1 Conexibacter stalactiti | reverse complement strand
GGCAGCGTCCAGCGGACGGTGCGCAGGCCGTTGCGGGCACGCCGCAGCGCCACCGTCCTGCGGCCGAGCGCGCGGCCGCCGCGCGTCGCCTGCAGCACGATCGCGCCGCCCGCCGTCGCGTTCGCGGGCAGGCCGCGCAGGCGCACCTTCGCCGTCGCGACGCCGCGCTTGACCGTCAGCGACGGGATCGTGACGCGGGCGCTGACACGCGCGCGGTTGCGCAGCGTGCGCACGCGCGTCGCGCCGCGGCGGTCGCGCACCGTCACGCGCACGCGCTCCAGCGACGACCAGCGCAGCGGTGCCGCCGTGACCGTCTCGCCGTCGGCGATCCGCAGCGGGCCGGAGACGAACGTCACCGGGCCACCGCCGGGGCCGGCTCCGGTGAGCGTGAAGGAGGCGGTCGTCGGCGCGCCCTCGTGCGCGATCACAAGCACGCGGCCGTCAGCGAGGCGGACGCTGTCGCTGCCGCCGCCGGAGCTGCCGGTCTCGACGCGCGCGGCGCGCGACGGGCCCTTCCCGCTCGTGGCGACGTTCAGCGTGAGGCGCCGCCGCGGCGCGCCGTCGGCGGCGGCGAAGGAGAGCCCGTCGCCGCCGGCGAGGCCGGCGGTCGTGTCGCGCACGCCCTTCGCGGTCGGCGCCTGCACCGAGGCGACCGCGTCGTCGCCGACGACGACCTGGCGGTAGCTGCCCGCTCTGGTCCCGCGCAGCGTCACCGCCGGCTGCTCACCTCTGGCGGGGAAGACGACGCCGGCCTCGCCGCCGTCCTGCGGCCGCTCGGTCAGCGGCAGGAAGTCGCTCCCTTCCGGGCGGTCGTCGAGCCGCGCGGCGCCGTCGGCGGAGGCGAAGATCGCGACCGTCGCGAGCGAGCCGAGGTCGCCGACCCCCGGCAGCGACGGGTTCGACGGGACGGCGTTGCGCGGCAGCATCGCGAGCTCGTCGGCGTCGCCGCTGGTCGCGCCCAGCTGCCATCTGTCGCGCTTGGGCGAGACGAGGATCGTGCTGAGCTCCTCGCGGGTGGCGTGCAGGGCTCTGTCGCCGTTCTCCGCTTCGAGGAAGGGCGTGTTGCTGTCGTAGACGTGGATGTAGACGCTGCCGTCGGGTCGGTCGACGAGGTCGTGCGCGACGACGACGTGGCCGCTGCTGCCTATCGTCAGGAAGACCGACGGCGGGTTGCCGGCTTCGAGCGCTCTGCGGATCCGCTCGACGTTCGCGGAGAGGCTGCGCGAGCGCTTCATCCACGCGACGAGGAACTCGCTCGAGCCCTGCAGCGCGTGCATCACGTCGAGGTGGTCGGTGAGCGCGTTGGTTGTGCGCGGGATGCTCCAGGCGAAGCGCTCGGGCGCCGAGAAGGCGTTGAGCGTGATCGGGCTGGCGAACCACCGCTGCGTCGCGAGGCTGAAGCCGAAGCAGTGGCCGCCGCTGCGCTTCAGCGCCTCGTTCAGCACCGGCCAGACGATCGCCGCGCCCCAGTCGATCGTCGGCAGCGTGACGGGACAGCTGAAGATCGGGCAGGGGTCGACGGTCAACAGGATGTCGTCCTTGCCGAAGGCGTCGACCAGCTCGTCGAAGGAGAGGTGGCCGAAGGGGAAGTTGGCGAAGCGCAGCCCGTGCGTGTTGCGATAGCCGCGCACGACCGCCTCCTGGTCGGCGTAGTGGCCGACGCCGTCGGGGCCGACGATCACCAGCTTGCCGGAGGTCGCGTCGCGCGGCGTCGTGAAGCGCAGGCCTCTGCCGTCGGGCTCGACGACGGCCGGCACCGCGTCGTGCGCCTGGCCGACGCGCACGACCGTGCCGGGGCAGAAGCCGTTGCCGGTCAGCCGCACGTCGGTCCCGCGCCGCAGCAGCTGCGGCGTGACCAGCAGGCGGTTGGCCGGCGTCGCGAACGACGCGGTCGGCGTTGCGCGCGCGACGTTGACGGCGAGCGTCCGCGTCGGCGCGCCGGGCGAGGTCGCGGTGACCGTGAGCGTCGCCGGGACGGCCGGGATCGCCGAGCCTTCCAGGCGCAGCGCGACCTCCTGGATCAGACCGCCCTGCGCCGGGACCTCGCTGCGGTCGAAGCTCGCTCTGACGCCGGACGGGGCGCCGCTGACGCTGAGTGAGACGGTCCCGCGGAAGTCGAGGTCGCGTTCGAGCCGCAGCGGGTGCGTCGTCGCGGTGCAGGTCGGCACGCGCGCCGGTTCGGCGGTCGGGCTGCTGAGCGTGAACGGTGCCGCGACGCGCGCCGTCAGCCCGAGCGTGCGGATCGCCGGCGCGACCGCGCCGTTGCCGCCGGGGTCGCCGCTGACGACGACCGTGCGGCCGCCGCCGCGCGGCAGCGTCGGCGCGTCGGCGGCGGCGCTCAGGCGCAGCGTCGCCTCGGTCTCGGTGCCGGGCACGGGGTCGGGCACGAACTGCGCTCTGACGCCCTGCGTCAGGCGCGTCGCCGAGAGGTCGAGCGGCCCTCTGGAGCCGTTCAGGCGGCCGATCGCGATCGGCACGTCGACGGAGCCGCCCTGCGGGATCGTGATCTCCTGGGAGGGGCCCGAGAGCGCGACGTCGGGCAGCGTGCCGTCGGGGTAGTCGAAGGTCAGGTCGTCGATCCCGACGGCGGCGCCGATCGCGCCTCTGCCGTCGACGTAGACGTCGACGCGGGCGATGTCGGCGGCGGCGCTGGTGACGGTCGCGGCCGTTCTGAAGCCGTCGGCGGTGATCGTCACGGGCGCGCCCGTCGCGGCCGCTCTGCCGTCGGCGCGGTAGGCGCGCAGCTCGACGGTGACCGGCTGCGTGGTCGGGCGGAAGAGGCCGGCGTAGACGGTCGCCGACGAGGCCGAGCGCGTCAGCCGGGCGGTCGTGCCGCCGATCGGGAACTCGCAGTCGATCGCGTCGTCGACCTCTGTCTGGCAGACGTCGGCGCCGATGTCGGCGACCGTTCTGCCGGAGCGGGCGAGCGCCGGCGCGGTGCGGCGGTAGGGGCGGTAGCTCTCGCCGCGCGCGAAGGTGACGAAGGCGCTCTCGCGGTACTCGGTCGTGATCGGGCTGTCGAGCGCGGGCCCGGACTCGAAGTCGACCGTGATGCGGTCGGCGGCGGAGGCGGCCGGAGTGGTGCCGGCGGCGGTCGCGGTCGCGACGCTCAGGAGCGCGACGGTGACGAGCGCGGCGCGGCCGCGGCGCCGGCGTCGCGCGGTGGGAGGCGGAGTGGTGGTGTCTGGCATGCGGGCCAGTGAAGTCCCGCCGCCGCACCCTCACAATCGGGACGCGACCCTGGAGTTTTCCTCCTCCAGCACCCCGGCGAGCGCCTCGACGACGCGGCCGTCGAAGGAGCTGCCGGCGCAGCGGCGCAGGATCGCGACCGCCTCATCGGGGGAGCGCGCGGCGGCGTGCGGACGGTCGGTGACGATCGCGTCGTAGGCGTGGCAGGCGAAGACGATCCGCGCCGCGAGCGGGATCCTCTCGGCGGCGAGACGGTCGGGGTAGCCGGTCCCGTCGAAGCGTTCGTGGCTGGCGCGCACGACCGTCGCGACGGCGCGCAGGTCGGGCGTCGTCGCGATCACGCGCTCGCCGAAGATCGTGTGGTGCTCGACGAAGGCGCGCTCCTCGTCGTCGAGCGGGCCGGGCTTCTGGGTGACCGCGGCCGGCAGCGCCAGCGTGCCGACGTCGTGCAGCGCCGCGGCGTGGCGCACCTCGCGCCGCTCCGCGGCGCCGAGGCCGAGCGCGGCAGCCGTCGCGTCGGCGCGCTCGGCGACCGCGTCGGCGTGGCGGCGCAGCTCCGGGTCGTGCGCCTCGATCAGTGCCAGCAGCGCGTCGACGACCGGCTGCGCGCGCCCGCCGCCGTCGCGCTTGTGCGCGTACATGCGCTCGTCGGCGAGCCGCAGCGCGGCGGTCGACCCGGCCGCCTCCTCGGGCAGCGCGACCGCGCCGAAGGCGGCCGTGACGGTGAAGCCGTCGCCGCGCTGGGCGGCGCCGGCGGCGAGCGCGGCCGGCGTGATCGCGGCGTCGCCGGGGAGCAGGACGCAGAACTCGTCGCCGCCCATCCGGTAGGCGCGCGCGCCGCTGCCGGCGTCACGTTCCAGCGCCGCGCCGATCCGCCGCAGCAGGTGGTCGCCGGCGAGGTGGCCGAAGGTGTCGTTGTAGGTCTTGAAGCCGTTGAGGTCGAGCAGCACGAGCGTGGCGCGGGCGCCGGCGAGCCGTTCGAGGTCGGCGACGAGGCGGCGGCTGTTGCCGAGGCCGGTGACGGTGTCGGTGATCGCCTCGCGCCGGCTGTGCAGCAGCAGCCGGTGGTTGAGCGTGAGGCTGAGCGCCATCCGCGCCAGCAGCGTGGCGACGGCGAGGCCGGAGAGCGTGATCGTCAGCGCCGAGGAGTCGGCTTCGGAGCCCTCGGCGATCAGCACCAGCAGCGCGATCGCGCCGAGCACGATCGGGACGACGATCTCGGTCCGGCGCGGCTCGCTCGGCAGCGGCCGTTGCGGCTGCCAGGCGGCGAGCGCCAGCAGCAGCGCGCCGATCATCCAGCCGCAGTCGTAGAGGGTGCCGAACTCGGCGGTGAAGCCGTCGGCCTGGGCGCTGCGATAGAGGACCTCGGTCAGCACGATCGTCGCGGCGCCGGCGACGATCAGCGAGAAGCGGCGGTCGAAGGCCCAGCCGCGCAGCGCCAGCAGGCCGACCGAGACGGCCATCAGCACGACGGCGCCGGTCGGGTAGACGGCGGCCGTGATCGCGGCGCTCTCGACTGAGGCGAGCGCGCCCTCGATCACGAGCGCGGCGCCGACGGCGGCGACGGTGAAGGCGCTCAGCAGCGCGTCGACCCAGCGCGTCGCGGGGATCGGGCGCGGCACCGCGCTGCGGCCGTAGAGGACGACGGCGAGCGCGATCAGCGGGTTGATCCCGAACATCACGACGTCGGCGACCGAGAAGGCGGCGTCGTTGCCCTCGAACGCGGTGAAGACGGCGCCGGCCAGCCACAGCAGGGAGGCGGCGATGCCGCAGACGAACGCGCGGTGGGCGGGGTCCGGGGTCGCCGCGCGCAGGCACCAGGTGAGGCAGGCGGCGACGATCCCGACGTCGTAGAGGATCTCGGCGAGCGTCGCGTCGCCGATCCCGAGCACGGTCCGCAGCAGCGAGGCGACGATCACCGCACCGCTGAGCCACAGCAGCAGGGAAGCGGTTCGGTGGATGGACGACTGGGTCAACGCGACGGCTCGAGGGAGACTCCCCAAGCATCGGCTCGAACGGCGTAAGGCTTGACTGTTCGGGGTCAGGCGGAGGCGATGGCGGCGTCGGTGAGCCGCGATCGGCTCAGGCGGGCGCGGCGGTGGCGTCCGTGAGGGCGTCGAGCACGGCGGCCTCGAGCGGGCGGCGCTGGGCTCCGTCGCGGACGGCGGCGAAGACGAGGCGGCGGACCGGGGTCGCCAGCGGTCTTGCGGCAGCGGCGCCGGCCGCGGTCGGCGCGGTCCGCTCCAGCGACAGCCGCGGCACCAGCGCGACCGCCCCGCACGCCTCCGCGAGCGCGGCGATCGCGGCGAAGTCGGAGCTGCGCGCGACGACGCGCGGCGCGAAGCCGGCGGCCGCGCAGGCGCGTTCGACGACGCGGTCGCAGGCGCTGCCGCGGTCGGGCAGCACCC
The DNA here is from genome assembly GCF_033542075.1 of Conexibacter stalactiti. Lineage (NCBI taxonomy): Bacteria > Bacillati > Actinomycetota > Thermoleophilia > Solirubrobacterales > Conexibacteraceae > Conexibacter > Conexibacter stalactiti. The sequence continues at coordinate 1,409 of NZ_JAWSTH010000169.1, read as the reverse complement.
ACGCGCGCTCGGCGAGGGTGGCGAGGTCGAGCGCGCCGGGTGCACCGCTCTTTGCGCCGGCCGCGCCGCGCTTTGCGTCGGGCGCGCCGCGCTTTGCGTCAGCCGCGCCGACCACGCGCAGCTCGTCGGCGAGCAGCTCGCGGCGATGGACGCGGGCGTGGCGGCGCCGTTCGAGCAGGTCGTAGTCGTGCGCGACGACGACGTCCGCGCGCTCCTGCACCAGCAGCCGCAGCGCGTCGTCGGGGTCGGCCTCGTCGATCTCCAGCGTCAGCTCCGGCGCGCTCGCCGCGAGTGCCGCCGCGGCGCGCGGGACGAGCGTCTGCAGCGCGGTCGCGAACGCGAGCAGCCGCACCACGCCCCCGGGACGAGCCGCGCGCACCGCCAGCTCGGCCTCGGCCGCCTCGAGCTCCGCCCCGACCCGCTCGGCGACCGCGACCAGCAACCGCCCCTCGGCCGTCAGCTCGATCCCGCGGCCGCGGCGGCGCAGCAGCTCGCTGCCGGTCTCGCGCTCAAGCGCCGCGAGCTGCTGCGAGACGGCCGAGGGCGTGTAGCCGAGCGCACGAGCGGCGGCCGTGACGGTCCCGGCGACGGCGACCTCGCGCAGGATCCGCAGGCGGCGGACGTCGATCATGCAGCAACACTAACAACCGTGAGTAGAAATGATTAGTGGATCTACCGGGTCGAGCGCGCGAGGATGGAGCGCATGAACCAGATCGCCGGCCTCCACATCCCGCTCGTGACGCCGTTCGACGCCGCCGGTCGCGTCGACCTCGCCGCGTTGCAGCGGCTCGCCCGCCACCTGCTCGACGCTGGCGCCGACGGGCTCGTCGCGCTCGGCACGACCGCCGAGACCGCGACGCTGGACGCCGCCGAGCGCGACGCCGTCGTCGACACGCTCGCGCAGATCTGTCGCGAGCGGGGCGCGCCGCTCACCGTCGCCGCGGGCGGCAACGACACCGCCGCCGCGGAGCGCGAGGTCGCCCGCCGCGCCGAGCAGCCGGGCGTGAGTGCGCTGCTGTCGGTCGTGCCGCCGTACTCGCGGCCGTCGCGTGCCGGCGTCGTCGCGCACTTCGAGCGGCTCGCGGTCGCGGCCGGCCCGCTGCCGCTGCTCGTCTACGAGGTCCCGCACCGGACCGGCATCCGGCTTGGCGCTGCCGCCATGCTGGAGCTGCACGCCGCCGCCCCGACCGTCGCGGGCGTCAAGCTCGCCCTGTCGGCGCTCGACGACGACGCGCTCGACCTGCTGTTGCAGGCGCCGCCGTCGTTCTCCGTGCTGGCCGGTGACGACGCGCTGATCCTGCCCGTGAACGCCGCCGGCGGCGCCGGCGCGATCGCCGCCGCCGCCCACTGCGCGACCGGCCGCTTCGCCGCGCTGGTGGCCGCCGCGCGGCGTGGCGAGCTGTCGGCCG
>NZ_JAWSTH010000168.1:0-7351 GCF_033542075.1 Conexibacter stalactiti | reverse complement strand
GCCGCTCGCCGACGCCGCCGTCCCCAGCACGACGCCGCGGCTGGCCGCGCCGGCCGCCGTCGCGCGCGTCCGCCGCGACGCCGGCGCCTCCGCCGGCGGCGACGCGAGACTCGTGATCTTCGCCGCCGACGACGGCGCGCGGCTGGCCTGGACGGTGCGCGCCGACGCCGACAGCACGCACCGCTACGCGTACGTGATCGACGCGAACACGGGCGCGATCCTGAAGCGCTCGAACCTCGTCCGCGCCGCCAGCGGCGAGGCGACCAGCGTCTGGTCCTACGCGCCCAGCGACGACACGCTGACGAACCCGCGCTTCCAGGTCGGCAACGACGGCGAGGGCGGCTGGAGAGGGATTCCACGGGTCTTCAGAGACGGCTGGATCACCGCGCCGCACGGCTCCAGACTGCAGGGCGAGAACGCGCACGTCTTCTCCGACGTCGACGACGACGACCGCGACGACACGCTGGAGGAGGTCGCCGCCAACGCCTTCCTGCCCGACGCCGACGAGACGCCGGTCTGGGACTACCCTTTCAGACGCGTCCCCGGCTGGGACTACTGCACGGTCATGTACCCGTGCTCGTGGACGGCGCTCTACGAGCAGACGCCGACGCTCGGCTGGAAGCAGAACCGCGAGCAGAACGCGGTCCAGGTCTTCTGGTTCCTCAACACCTTCAAGGAGCACCTCGAGGCGGCGCCGATCGGCTTCGACGCCTCGTGGGGCAACTTCAGCGGCGACGACTACGTGATCGGGCAGGCCAACGACGGCGCCGACGGCTCGATACTCGTCAGATACTCCGACGGCAGACTGGCGACGATCGACCACCACCCCGATCTCGACCACCTCGACAACGCGAACATGTACACGCCGCCCGACGGCGAGTCGCCGACGATGCAGATGTACCTGTTCATCGGCGCGAGAAGAGGCGGCATGCCGGACGCCAACGGCGGCGACGACGCCTCGATCGTCTTCCATGAGTACACGCACGGCCTCTCCAGCCGCCTGATCACCGACGACAGCGGCGTGCAGGCGCTCAACGCGCCGCAGGCGGGCGCGATGGGGGAGGCGTGGAGCGACTGGTACGCGATGGACTACCTCGCCGGCGAGGGCTGGCAGGTCGACACGTCCGCCGAGGGCGAGGTGCTGCTGTCGAGCTACATCAGCGGCGGCACGACCGGCGCGCTGCGCGAGGCGGCGATGGACTGCCCCGTCGGCAGCGGTGACGCGGCCTGCGCCGGCGGCGGCTTCACCTACGCCGACTACGGCAAGGTGCTCGACGGCTACGGGCCCGAGGTGCACGCCGACGGCGAGATCTGGGGACAGACGCTGTGGGACCTGCGCACGGCGCTGGTCGACGCCGCGGTCACCGGCGGCGGCACCCCCGCCGACGGGATCGCGACCGCCCGCCTGCTCGTGACCGAGGGGATGCGGCTGGCGCCGCCGGAGCCCTCGTTCCTCGACATGCGCGACGCGATCCTCGCCGCCAACGTCGCCGACGAGAGCGCCGACGAGCCGACCAGAGCCGCTCGCCGCGAGCTGCTGTGGGAGGTCTTCGCCGGGCGCGGGATGGGCTACTACGCCGAGACGTACGACGGCTGGGATCCCGCGCCGGTCGCCGACTTCGACCTCCCGCCTGACGAGAGCGGCGGCCCGGCGCTGCTGTCCGGCACCGTCACCGACACCGGCACCGGCCTGCCGCTGGCCGGCGCGACCGTCCGCCTGCCGGGCCCCGGAGCGCCGAGCGACGAGACCGACGCCGACGGCCGCTACGAGATCCCGAACGCCTGGGCCGGCGCCGACTACCCGCGCCTGATCGCCGAGCGCAACGGATACCAGCGCGCGACGGTCGACCCGCCGGCGATCGCGCCCGACGGCTCGACCGTGCAGGACCTGGAGCTGCGGCGCAACTGGGCGCTGACCTCCGGCGGCGGCGTCGTCGACAGCGCGACAGGTCCCGACCTGACCGCCATGCAGTGCGGCCCGGTTCACGCGCTCGACGGCACCAGCGCGTACGGCTGGGGCAGCTACCAGCCGGGCTACGACGGCTCGCTGCATGAGCAGTACGGCCTGCCGAGAGTCGCGAGAGGGTCGCGCAGACTGGTGCTGAGACTGCCGGCGGCGGTCGACGTCAGCAGATTCGCGATCGATCCCGGCGCGATCTGCGGCGATGACGACAGCGCCTCGCTCGCCGGCTTCCAGATCGAGACCTCGGCCGACGGCACGACGTGGAGAAACGCGCTCGCCGCGACCTTCGGCCGCGCCCACAACCACAGACTCAACGAGCTGTCGCCGAACGCCGGCACGACCGCCGGCGTGCGCTGGGTGCGCCTGACGATGCTGAGCGCGCAGGGCGGCGGCAGCAGCGGCACCTACTTCATGGACATGGCCGAGCTGGCCGTCTTCGGCACCGCGACGAGACCGGTCGATCCGCCGGATCCGCCCGACCCGCCGGACGACCCTGACCCGGACCCGCCGGACGACCCCGATCCCGACCCGCCGGTGACGCCCGTGACGCCGCCGAGCGAGCCGCCGCCGGCCCCTCCGGCCCCGCCGGCCGACCAGACGCCGAGAGGCGGGGACGCGCCGCCGAGCGCCGACGCCGACAAGCCGAAGCTGGAGCAGGCCGCGGTCGTGCTGCCGAAGAAGCGCAGCCTCGCGACGCTGCTCGGCCGCAAGGGCCTGCCCCTGAAGCTGCGCGCCGACAAGCGCGTGAAGGTGATCGCGACGATCACGCTGACCGCCCCGACCGCGCGCAAGCTGAGACTGACCAGACAACGCAACGGCGTCGTCGCGATCGCCCGCCTCTCCAACGCGACCGTCAAGGCCAACCGCGCCACGACCCTGCGCGTCAAGGTCCCCCGCAACACGGTCGTCTGGCTGGAGCGCCTGAAGCTGCGCAAGCTCGACTTCGGCGTCGCGATCCTCGCGACTGACGCTCAGGGCAACGTCACCTCCAGAATCCTGAAGGCGACGGCGAAGCGGTAGCTTCGGCGGCCCCATGCGGGACCTATCGCCACAATAGGTCCACGTCGCGACGCCGGTCCTGAACGCGAGCAATAGCGTGCCAGACAATCCGTGGTCGTCATGGGGTGGCCACGAGCTTGATCAAGGGGACCCGAGATGCAAAGGCTCGCTTTCGCGATGGCGCGCACGATCACGCTGTTCGTACTCGTCGTGGCACTCAACGTCCTCGGCACGGGAGCGGCGCGCGCCGGTCTCGCGCCAGACGGCCAACTCCCGATCGGCGGTTGGTGCGGACCTGCGGCCAGCTCGATGACCGATGCGGCCGGCGCCGAGACGCAGATGTCCCGCCTCGCCGCCGCCGGCTTCAACGTGGTGATGCATCCGTGTGATCCCCTGGTCTCGTGGTGGGACGTCGCGACGACCAGACGGGCGCTCGCAGCGGCCGGCAATCACGGCCTCAAGGTCATCGTCAACGACGTGCGCCTCGACAACGCGTTCAGAACCGGGACGACGGCGCAGCTCGACGACGTCATCGCCGACTACAGCTCCTATCCGGCGCTCGGCGGCTACGTCCCCATGGACGAGCCACGGCCCGATCAGTTCGCAGCTCTCGCGACCGTCGTGAGATACCTGCGCGATCACGACCCGGCTCATCCGGTCTTCACCAACGTCTATCCGAACTACGTCACGGGGCTCGGGAGACCGTATCCCGAGTATCTCGACGAGTACCTCGAGACGATCCAACCCACGGTTCTCAGTTACGACAACTACCGAACTTCGCTCTTCTATCCGGTCAACGGAACTCCGCAGACCTTCTTCGCGAACCTCGTCACTGCTCGCGACGCGGCGCGGGCGCACGGGGTCCCGTTCTGGCAGGTCGTGCTGGCAACCGAGCACACCGCCGTGGTGGGGGCGCCGACGGCCGCGCAGAAGCTGTGGGAGGGAATGCAGACGCTCGCCTACGGCGGCAAGGGCGTCATCTTCCTCACCTACTGGACGCCGGCCGATCCCTCCTACAGAGAAGCGATGATCGCAAGAGACGGAGTTCCGACGTCGCGCTACTACGAGATGCCGGCCGTCAACGCGAGACTGCAGACGATCGGCAGAGAGCTGCTGTCGACGGATCATCGCTACACGTTCCAGACGGGCCCGGTCGCCGACGGAGGGATCACTCGGCCGGCCGGCGCGCCGGCGCGCGTGACAGGTTCGGTGCCGACGACCGTCGGCATCTTCGACAAGTCCGGCTACGTCTACACGCTGGTCGCCAATCGCGACGGAACCAACGCGATCAGAACGACGACGCAGATCAGCTACGGTGCCTCCCTGCCGGAGCGGTTGTCGGCGTCCGGGACATGGTCGACGCCGACGCCCAACGCGACCGGCGGCAGCAGCCTCGCCAGCTACACCACCGACCTGGCGGCGGGCGATGCGGTGCTCTACCGCGTCAGAACGCCGCTGCCGCTCAATGACGAGGTGCTGTTCGGCCGGGTGCGCGACAACGTCGGCAACCTCTACTCGGTCGACTCCTACGGCGGTGTCTCGCACATCGGCCTCGCCGGCTGGGGGCAGTGCCCAGACGGCTACAGATACGTCGCTCGCAACGAGTGGACGAACGGCTTTTGGCTGTGCGCGCGCGCCGACCTCGCCTCGCGCGGTTTCTACGCCGGCAACGTGATCAACAACTACGCCCTCTTCTATCGGGCACAGAGCGGCAACATGCTGCCCCACGGCCGCGGTCAGGCCTGGAACTCCTGCCCGGCGACGTCGAGACTGATCGGAGCCTCGGTCGAGCCCAACGGCTTCTGGGTCTGCATCGACGCCGCGGGGCGACTCGGCCCGGAGGCGGTCTTCGGTCGCGTCCGCAACAACGTCGGCGAGTGGGACGTCGTCGACTCGGCAAACGGAGTCGTGATCTCCGACGGTGCCGGCTGGGGCTACTGTCCGGAGGGCTACGGCTACGTCGGCAAGCACGAGTGGTCGAGCGGCTTCTTCCTCTGCGCGCGCGCCGACCTGATCCCGCGGCTGTTCTACGCCGGCAACGTCGTCAGCAACAACGGCACCTACTACAGCGTGCAGTGGGGCGCCGTCTCCATGCTCGGAGCGGGCGGCTGGAACCAGTGCAATGGGAGCAGCAGACTGATCGGGAGACTGGAGACGCCCGACGGCTTCTGGCTCTGCATGCAGTGAGGCTCGACTACGGCCGCGTCGGCGGCTCCCGGCACTCAGCGCGCCTGCGACGGCGGCTCGGCCGCCGGTGCGTCGTCGTCGCGCTGCTGCGCCAGCGCGGCGGCGAGCTGGTCACGGCCGCTGACGCCGAGCTTGCGGTAGGCGTTGGAGAGGTGGAACTGGACGGTCTTCGAGACCACCACGAGCTGCTCGGCGATCTCGCGGTTGCTGTTGCCCAGCGCGGCCAGCCGCGCGATCCGCAGCTCGCTCGGCGTCAGCGCCGCCGCCCCGCTGGTCGCCGCGCGCCGCGGCCGCCCGCCGGCCGCGACCAGCTCGGCGCGCGCCTGTTCCTCCAGCACGGTGGCGCCGAGTGCCTCGGCGAGCGCCAGCGCCTCGCGCAGCGGCGGCCGCGCCTGCTCGAACTCGCCGGCGAGACGCAGCTCGGCGCCGAGCGCGACGAGCGAGCGCAGCCGCTCCAGCCGCGCCGGCGATCGCGCGAGCACGTCGGCCGACTCGCGCAGCAGCTCGATCCTGCGCTCGCCGCTGTCGGCGGCGAGCCCGGCGACGCGCAGCGCCGCGCCGAGCGGCCGTGCGAGCGAGAGCGCGCGCGCCAGCTCGGCCTCCTCGGCGGCGAGCGCCGCGGCGCGTGCGCGCGCGCCGGCGCGCAGCTGGGCGAGCGCGACCTGAGAGCGCCACGGCGTGAACGGATGCGTCGTGTCCATCGCGGAGATCAGCGCGCCGCACCCTTCGAAGGCGCGCAGCGCACCGGCCGCGTCGCCGCGCAGCAGCAGCATCCGGCCCTCGGCCTCCAGCAGCATCGCGTAGGGGATTGAACCCGCCCAGCGCTCCGCCGCGTCCGGCACGTCGAGCATCCGCTCGGCCGTGGCGAGGTCGCCGCGCTCGAGCGCGACGAGCGCGACGACGGCGCGCGCGGCCGGCTCGTACATCTTCCAGCCGGGGGTCGCGAGCGCCCGCGCGGCGTCGCGCTCGGCCGCCGCCAGGTCGCCGCAGTAGTACTGCGGCCACGCGCGCAGGTAGGAGGCGGTCGCGAGCTGCTGCGTCGCGCCGTTGCGCTCAGCGTGCGCGACGGCCTCGTCGAGCACCAGCTGGGACTCCGCGAAGGCATCGGACCACGTCAGCGTCGCGGCGATCTGCGACAGCACGATCCCCTGCGCGTCAAGCTCGTCGAGGATCCGGCCGCCGGCCCAGGCGCGCATCGCCGTCGCGACCGCCTCCGCCGGCGGGGCGCTGCGGATCCCCTGCTCCAGCGCGACCTCGGCCAGCAGCGCCCGCTCGCCTCTCGTCGTGCCGTCGGCCGGCGTCGCCAGCAGCGGCGCCAGCCGCCGTTGCGCCTCCGGCCGCAGCGAGGTCTCGAAGCGCGCGGCGCTGATGAAGCCGGCGCGCAGCTCGACCGTCAGCTCGTGCAGCGCGGCGCGCGCCGCCGCGTCGCCGTCGGCGTGCGCGTTCGTCTCGTCGCCGCCCCGGCCGGCACCGCGGTCGTCACCGGCCGGGAGGAGGTCGGTCGCGCGGCGGGCCGGCCGGCCGCCCGTCATCGTGTCGGCGCCCAGCTCCGCCAGACCGCGGTCGAACGCCGCGGCGGCCTCCTTCAGCGCTCCGGCCGCGAAGCGGGCGCGGCCGATCCACAGCAGCGTGTCGGCGCGCGCGACCGGCGTCGGCGCCAGCGCGAGCGCCTGCGTCAGCGTCTCCGTCGCCTCCGGCAGACCGGCGGCCGACTCCGCCCGGCCGAGCTGCGCGAGCAGCGCGCCGCGCTGGCGCTGCGCGGGCGGCTCTTCGAGCGCCCGTCGCAGGTAGCGGACGGCGGACTCGGGCACGGCCCGGGCGCGCGCCTGCGCGGCGGCCGCCTGCAGCAGCTCGACGGCGTCGGCGTCGCCCGCCGGCAGCGCGCGCATCAGGTGCGCGGCGACCCGCTCGCTGTCGGCCCGCTCGTCTGACAGCAGCCGGGCCGCCGCGGCGTGCATCCGCGCACGGGTGGCCGGCGCCAGCTCGTCGTGCAGCGACGCCCGCACGATCGGATGCGCGAAGGCGAGCGGATCGACGCGCGCGAGGATCCCGCCCGCGAGCAGCTGGTCGGCGGCCGCCGCGGCGTCGTCGAGATCGGCCTCGGCGAGCCGCGCCGCCTGCCGCAGCGGCGCCCCGTCGCCGAGCACCGCGCCGGCGTGCGCGAGCCGCGTCGCGAGCGGGCCGAGGCGGCTGAGCTGCCCG
>NZ_JAWSTH010000167.1:0-7724 GCF_033542075.1 Conexibacter stalactiti | reverse complement strand
TGCCGGCCGGGCCGGCGGGGCCCTGCGCGCCCGTCTCGCCCTTGGCGCCGGTCGCACCCGTCGCGCCGGTCTCGCCTCTGGCGCCCTGCGGCCCGGTGGCGCCGGCCTTGCCGGTCGCGCCCGCCGCGCCTCTGGCGCCGCGCGGGCCGGCCACGCCGCGCGGACCCTCGATCGCCCACGAGATCTTCTGCTGGCCCGCGTCGCAGCGACCGCCTCTGGTCGTCAGGTTGAGCGTCTTGAAGTCGTTCGTGACGCAGGCGTAGAGGCGCGCGTTCGCGGCGGCCGGCGTCGCTGCCAGCGCGGCGTCGGCACTGCCGGCGAGCAGCAGCGCGGAGGCGGCTGCGAGCGCCGTGGGGCGGCGCAGGCGCGCCAGGTTTCGGGACATTCGGAACTCCTCATATGGGCATTGGCGCCCGTTTAGCTTCTCCCTCGGTCATCGGCCGGTCCTGCGCGATCTCTATCCTGGATCGACCGTGGTCGACGAACGCGCGCTTGCCGAACGCCTCATCACGTACGACACGTCGCGCGCCGAAGAGCTGGCGGCTGCGGCCGCGTTCGTGCGCGGCTGGCTGGAGGCACGCGACATCGAGGTGCGCGAGCAGACCCACAACGGCCTGCCGGTGATCGTCGCCGAGGTCGGTCCCGCCGACGCGCCGACGGTGATCTTCCACGGCCATCTCGACGTCGTGCCGGGCCTCGAGCACCAGTACGAGCCGCGCGTCGAGGGCGATCGCCTGATCGGGCGCGGCGCCTATGACATGAAGGGCGGCCTCGCGGCGATGATGTGCGCCCTGAAGGACTGCGCAGAGCAGCGCAGGGTGCGCGTGCGCTTCCTCTGCGTCCCCGACGAGGAGTCCGAGGACGTCGACGGCCGCTCGACCGACGAGCTGGTCGCGGCGGGCTTTCGCGGCGACTTCGCGATCACCGGCGAGCCGACCAACCTGCACATCGGCATCCAGGCGAAGGGCGTGCTGGCGATGCGCATCGACGTCGCCGGCCGCTCGGCGCACGGATCGACGCCGTGGCTGGGGGACAGCGCGGTGCTGAAGGCGGTCGACGTCTTCCGCCGGATCGAGGCGCTGCCGTTCGCGCGCGAGTCCTCGGAGCTGTTCGACCGGCCGTCGATCAACCTCGGCCGGATCGCCGGCGGCGACGCCTTCAACAAGGTGCCCGACCACTGCGAGATGGTCGTCGACGTGCGCTACCTGCCCGGTCAGGACCCCGGGGCGATCCTCGCGGCGATCCGCGCGATGGACGACGTGACCGTGCACCAGACGCTGACGCGCCCGCCCGCGCACGTCTCGCGCACCAACCCGTACGTGCGCGCGCTGCGCGACGCGATCGCCCGCACGCTCGACGACGAGGCGGTCTCGGTCGGCCGCGACGGCGCCTCCGATGCCGTCTCCTTCTTGGAGGCCGGCATCCCCGCGATCGAGTTCGGTCCCTCCGGCGCCGGGCACCACGGCCCTGACGAGTGGGTCTCGATCGCGTCGCTGACGCGTTACCGCGAGTCGCTGGCCGATTTCGTGCGGACGCTGCCCGATTGGCTGGAGCGAGACCGCAACGGCGAGGCCGGCGGCGGGTTGCATGCGATCGAGGGAGGACTGGCTTGAGCTATCAGCACTACGACGACGACCGCTTCGACGAGTTCCCGCGCCGCGCGCGCGGCGGCACGTGGCTGCGGTTCCTGCTCGCCGCGGTGCTGGTGATCATGCTGACCGCGGGCGCGACCGCGACCGCGGGCCTGCTCAACGTGCAGAACTTCGTCGACGACCTGAAGGCCGGCGGCACGATCAGAGGTGCCGAGAGAGCGATCACGCGCGCCGACGCCGGCGATCCGCAGACGCTCCTGCTGATCGGCTCCGACCACCGTTTCGACGCCGCCCGCAGAGACGCCCGCTCGGACACGATGATGCTCGTGCGGATCGACCCCGACGCCGCCGCCACGACGGTGCTGTCGATACCGCGCGACCTGAGAGTGACGTACACCGACGCCGACGGCCTCGTGCACGGTCCGACGAAGATCAACGAGACGTACACGGTCGGCGGCGAGGCGCTCACCGCCGAGGTGATCAGAAGAACGTTCGGGATACCGATCAACCACATCGCGAACGTCAACTTCAGAGGCTTCCGCGAGGTGATCGACGCGATCGGCTGCGTCTACGTCGACGTCGACCAGCGCTACTACCACTCGAACATCGGCCTCGCCGCCTCGGCGCAGTACGCCGAGATCGACATCGATCCCGGCTACCAGATGATGTGCGGGCAGAGAGCGCTCGACTACGTGCGCTACCGCCACACCGACTCCGACCTCGTGCGCGGCGCCCGCCAGCAGGACTTCCTGCGCCAGATCCGCTCGCAGTACGACGTCAACGACTTCATCGACGATCCGCACAAGCTGACGCGGATCATCGGCAGACGGATGCAGACCGACAAGGACCTGCAGTCGGCCTCGGCGCTGCTGAAGCTGATGCAGCTGGTCGCCTTCTCGGCCAGCAAGCCGATCCAGCAGGTCGCGCTCACGCCGACCTACACGACCGGCAGCGACGGCGCCTCCTACGTCGAGGCCGGCCCGGAGGAGATCGCGCGCGTCAGAAAGGAGTTCCTCAACCCTGACGCCGCGCCCGCGCCGCCGAGACAGCAGCAGCGCGCCAGAAGAGGCGGCAAGAGAGGCAGACGCGCCAGAGCGCCCGCCGGCCCGACGCCGGAGAGCGTCGGCCTCTTCGACATGGCGCAGACGGGCAAGGACTACGCGATCCAGCTCGGCGCGATGAACTTCCCCGTCTACTACCCGCGCTACCTGCCCAACTCGCTCGGCTACATGCCGGTCAACACCGGCGCCGAGGGCGGCTACCCGATCGCGTACAAGACGAAGGCGCCCGACGGCAAGATGCGCCAGGGCTACCGCTTCGTCGTCAAGTACGGCGATCCGGGCAACTTCATGGGCGTCCAGGGTCTGCGCTGGACCGACCCGCCGATCCTCAGAAACCCGTCGTCGGACCATCGCACGGTCAACGGCAAGAAGCTCGACCTCTACTACGACGGCAGAAGACTGCGGCTGGTCGCGTGGAGAACCGGCGACGCGGTCTACTGGATCTCGAACACGCTCGAGAAGAGACTGTCCAACGACCAGATGCTCCAGATCGCGGGGTCGCTGACGCGACTCGGCGGTCGCTGAGCCCGCTTTGCAGCCCTCCTAGTAGGCTTCGCCGCCGCATGAGCCAGGAACAGCAGCGCGAACCGATTGCCGTGATCGGCACCGGCTACGTCGGACTCGTGACCGCCGCCGGCTTTGCCGAGCTCGGCAACGAAGTCTGGTGCGTCGACATCGACGCCAGCAAGATCGAGCGCCTGAAGCGAGGCGAGATCCCGATCTACGAGCCCGGCCTCGCCGAGTCGATCGCCGCCAACGCGGAGCGCCTCCACTTCTCGACCGAGCTCGGACCCGCGCTGGAGCACGCGCGGCTCCTGTTCGTCGCCGTCGGCACGCCGCCGACCTACTCCGGCGACGCCGACCTGTCGGCCGTCCACGCCGTCGTCGACGCGATGCCGGTCTCCGACCGCCACGCGCTGGTGATGAAGTCGACGGTGCCCGTCGGCACCGGCGCCTCGATCAGACGCGCCTTCGCCGCTCGCGGCAAGGAGGGCTTCCGCTACGTCTCCTGCCCCGAGTTCCTCAAGGAGGGCTCGGCGCTGGCGGACTTCCGCAAGCCCGACCGCGTCGTCGTCGGCGACGACGGCGACTGGGCCGGCGACGCCGTCGTCGACCTCTACGCGCCGCTCGGCGCGCCGCTGGTGCGCACCGACGTGCGCAGCGCCGAGATGGTCAAGCTCGCCTCCAACGCCTTTCTCGCGACGAAGATCTCGTTCATCAACGAGATCGCCAACGTCTGCGAGGAGACCGGCGCCGACGTCGAGGAGGTCGCGCGCGGCATGGGCCTCGACGAGCGGATCGGCGCGAAGTTCCTGCGCCCGGGGATCGGCTACGGCGGCTCCTGCTTCCCGAAGGACGTCAGCGCGCTGAAGCTGCTGGCCGGCAACTCCGGCTACCACTTCCAGCTCCTGAACGCCGTGATCGAGGTCAACGAGCTGCAGAAGCGGCGCGTGATCAGAAAGCTGCAGAAGCACCTCGGCACGCTCGTCGGCAAGCGCATCACGCTGCTCGGCCTCGCCTTCAAGGCGAACACCGACGACATGCGCGAGGCGTCGTCGCTCGTGCTCGCCTCGCGACTGCAGGGCGAGGGCGCGATCGTCAGCGCCTACGACCCGCTTGCCGAGCAGGAGGCGCGCACGCTGATGCCCGGCGTCGAGTTCGCCGACTCGGCGATCGGCGCGCTCGACGGCGCCGATGCCGCCGTGCTCGTGACCGAGTGGCCGGAGTTCCAGCAGCTCGACTGGACCGCCGCCGGCGAGCGGATGGCCGGCAAGCTCGTGATCGACGGCCGCAACCACCTCGATCCGGCGGCGCTGCGCGACGCCGGCTTCGACTACGAAGGCGTCGGTCGGGGCTCGTGAGCGCCCCGGGCGGACGCCGCGCGGAGGTGCGTGGAGCATGCAGGCGCTGATCCTGGCCGGCGGCGAGGGAACGCGGCTGCGGCCGCTGACCGCGACCGTCCCGAAGCCCGTCGTCCCGCTCGTCGATCGTCCCTTCATCGCGTTCATGCTCGACTGGCTGCGGGGCCACGGCGTCGACGATGTCGTGATCTCCTGCGGCTTCCTCGCCTCCGGCGTCCGCAACGTGCTCGGTGACGGCAGCGCCTACGGCGTCCGCCTGCGCTACGTCGAGGAGCCGAGACCGCTCGGCACCGGCGGCGCGATCAAGTTCGCCGAGTCGCTGCTCGACGAGCGCGTGCTCGTGCTCAACGGCGACGTGCTGACCGACATAGACCTGACCGACCAGCTCGCCCAGCACGAGCGCACGAGCGCTCAGTTGACGCTGGCGCTGATCGGCGTCGACGACCCGTCGGCGTACGGCCTCGTCAGACTCAACGACGACGGCAGCGTCTGCGCCTTCCTCGAGAAGCCGAGCCCGGACCAGATCGACACCAACCTCGTCAACGCCGGCGCCTACGTGCTGGAGCGCTCCGTGCTCGACGAGGTCCCGCCGAACCGCAACGTCTCGATCGAGCGCGAGGTCTTCCCGAAGCTCGTCGACAACGGCCTCTACGGCTACCAGTCGAGCGGCTACTGGCTCGACATCGGCACGCCGCAGCGCTATCTCCAGGCGACCCACGACATCCTCGACGGCGCGGTCAAGACCTCCGTCCCGGACGGCTACGACGGCCGCAGCATCGCGCTGGCGCCCGACGCCAAGGTGCACGGCCGCCTCGTCGGACCGGCGCATGTCGGCGCCGGCGTGACGATCGCCAGAGGCGCGCTCGTCAGCGGTCGCACGGTGCTCGGCCGCAACGTCGAGATCGGCGCCGGCGCGCACATCGACGGCGCGGTCGTGCTCGACGGCGCTGTCGTCGGCGCCGGCACCAGCATCATTCACGCGGTCATCGGCCCGGGTGTCCAGCTCGGCGCCGGCTGCCGCATCGGCGAGCACGTCATGATCGGCGAGGGCGTCGTGCTCGGCGCCGAGAACCATCTGACGGCGGGCGCCCGCCTCTTCCCCAACGTGTCCCTTCCCGACGGAGCGATCAAGTTTTGAGCGATCTCAGCCGCGCCGCCATCGAAGCGGTCGACGTCAGCAAGCAGGTCGACGACGTGCTCGGCCTGCCGGAGCACCTGCGCGACGCGCTGTGGCGGGTCGAGTCGGCGAGACTGACGCCGCATGACGCGCCCGGCGGCTACATCGTCGCGGGCATGGGCGGCTCCGCGATCGGCGGGGCGCTCGCCGCCTCGGTCCTCGGCGACCGCGCCTCGCGCCCGATCGCCGTCGCGCGCGACTACGGCCTGCCAGCGTGGACGACGCACGAGGCGACCGTCCTCTGCGCCTCCTACTCCGGCAACACCGAGGAGACGCTCGCCGCCTACGAGGCGGCCGGCGTGATCGGCGCCAACCGCATCGTCGCGACGACCGGCGGCAAGCTGGCTGCCGCCGCGCGCGAGGACGGCGTGCCGGTGATCCCGCTGCCGGGGATGTTCCAGCCGCGCGTCGCGGTCGGCTACATGCTCGTGATCGCGCTCGAGGTCGCCGCGCTGTGCGGCGCCGCCGAGTCGCTCCACTCCGAGATCGACGTCGCCGCCGCGCACCTCGAGACGCTCGCGCAGGAGTGGGGCCCGGACGGTCCCGACGACTCGCTCGCGAAGGAGATCGCGCGCGGCGTGCACGGCACGATCCCGCAGATCGCGGGCGCCGGCCTCACGACGCCGATCGCCTACCGCTGGAAGACGCAGCTGAACGAGAACGGCAAGACGCCGGCGTTCGCCTCCGAGCTGCCGGAGCTCAACCACAACGAGCTCGTCGGCTGGCAGGGCGCGGCCGAGCTGGGCCGCTTCAGCGCGATCTTCCTCGACGACTCCGACCTGCATCCGCGCGTGCGTCAGCGGATCGAGCTGACGCGCGGCCTGATCAGCTCGACCGCCGCCGCCTCGTTCCGCGTCGAGGGACGCGGCGAGACGCGCGCCGAGCGGCTCGTCTCGCTCGTGCTGCTGGGCGACCTCGTCTCGCTCTACGTCGCCGTCCTGCGCGGGATCGACCCGACGCCGGTCGAGGCGATCGAGCGTCTGAAGACAGTCCTGGCAGGCGGCTGACCCGCCGGCGACGCGCGAGCGCACCGTCTCGCGGCGCTGGACACGACGCGCCGGGCCTCATGGGACTCCGTCCCTATCGGCCCGGCCCGCCGCGCCCAGCATCCACGATCCGGCACGCTCGCACCCCGCCGGACCGCGCCGGTTGGCTGGCGTGAACTGTTCGTGCTGGTGCGGCCAATGAGAGGGTGAGACCCCGACCCCGGAGGGCGGCACCCTGTTGGAGACCGACGGCGAGCTGATCGCCGCGTCGTGCGCGGACCCACGCGCCTTCGCGGCCGTCTTCGATCGCCACTACGACGCGATCGCGGCGTTCCTGCGCCGTCGCTTGGAGCGCGCGCTCGCGGACGAGCTGGCGTCGGAGACCTTCCTGCAGGCGTTCGACGGCCGCGCGCGCTTCGACCGGGCCCGCGCCGATGCGCGGCCCTGGCTGTACGGGATCGCGGCCAACCTGCTGCGCGGCCACCGGCGCAGCGAGGAGCGGCGGCTGCGCGCCTACGCGCGCGCCGCCGTGCCCGCCGGCGAGGCCGGCGCCTACGACGAGGTCGAGGCCCGCCTCGACGCCGCCGCCTCCGGCCGCGCGCTCGCGACCGCGCTCGCCTCGCTCGGCCCAGGCGAGCGCGACGCGCTGCTGCTGCACGCGTGGACCGACCTCAGCTACGAGCAGATCGCCGAAGCGCTGGAGATCCCGGTCGGGACCGTCCGCTCGCGGCTGCACCGGGCGCGCGGGATCGTCCGCGAACTGCTCGCGGCGAGCGGTGAAGCAGTCGGTGAGCCGACGACCGCCGGCGGCCTGACGCCGGCCCGAGAGGAGAACCGATGACGAGCGAGCTCGACCACCTGCGCGCCTTCCGCGCCGCCGCCGCGGCACCTGACGACGAGGCCCGCGCCACCGCCCGCGCCGCGCTGCTGGATGCGATCGAGGCGGTCGCGGATGCCGTGCCGGCCGACGCCGCGTCGTCCACCGACGCCGCCGCGGCCGCCGCAGACACCGCGCCGGCCGACGCCGCCCCCTCCACCGCCCGCCC
>NZ_JAWSTH010000166.1:0-8181 GCF_033542075.1 Conexibacter stalactiti | reverse complement strand
CCGCCGCCAGCAGCGGGGCGACGGGGGCGGCGGCGCGGGCGGCGCGCAGGACGCGCTCGGCCTCGTCACGGACGCCGCGCTTCGCCTGCCAGCTCGCCAGCTCGGCCTCGGCGCGTGCGAACCGTTCGCGCCGCTCCGACAGCTCGCCCGCGGCGGCGAGCGCGCGGTCGGCCTCGGCTCGGGCGCTGCGGGCGCCCACAGCCGCCTCCTGCGCGGTCACCGCGTTCGCCTGCGCGCCGACGCTCAGGCCACCGGCCCACTCGCGCACCGACGCTGGATCGACCTCCCAGTCGGCCGGCGGCTCCTCGCCGGAGGCCTGCGCGAGCCGCGCCACGACGTCGCGGACCGCCCCGAGCTGACCGTGCAGCTCGGCGCGCGCGGCTCTCGCGCGATCTCTCAACCACCATTCGACCTGGGCGAACCGCTCGGTCCCGAACAGCCGTTCCAACAGCTTCCAGCGCTCGTCGCTGCCGGCCCGCAGGAAGGATGCGAACTCGCCCTGCGGCAGCAGCACGACCTGACAGAACTGGTCGCAGGTCATCCCAAGCGGGTCGGCCAGCTCAGCTCTCGCCTCGTCGGGGCGGGCGGCGACCGTCGTCCAGTCGCCGTCGCGCAGCTCCTGCACGGTGCAGGCGTGGCCCTCCTCGGTGATGCCGTCGCCGCGCACCTTCGGCCGCTCCTGCTTCGGCCGCCGGACGATTCTGAAGCGGCGGTCGCGCAGCGTCACCTCCAGCTCGACCTCGGTGCGGAGGTCGTCGGCGGCGTGATCGGAGCGCAGGCGCGCCTCGCGCGCGCGGGCGCCCGGCACCTCGCCGTAGAGGGCGAAGCAGACCGCGTCGAGCAGCGTCGTCTTGCCGGCGCCGGTGTCGCCGCGCAGGAGGAACAGCCCGGCGCCGCTGAGCGCGTCGAAGTCGACCTCCTCGGACCCGGCGAACGCCTGGAAGGCGGTCACGCGGAGGCGGTGCAGGCGCATGGCCTCAGCCTAGCTGGGAGTCAGGCGACGGCTTCGGCGACCCGACGCGCTGTCAGCGCGTCGCGCAGCAGCGTCAGCTCGTCGTCGTCGGCGTCGCTGCCGCGCACGTCGGCGACGAAGCGGCGCAGCAGCTCGTCGTCGTCCAGCCCGCGCAGGCGCTGGTAGGAGTCGCCGGGCGCGCCCGCCTGATCGCCCTGCGGGTCGAACGCGAGCACGACCGCGTGCGGGAAGCGCGCCCGCAGCCGCTCCATCGCGTCGCTCGGGCGCACCGGATCGGTCAGCGTCGCCTGCACCCAGGCGCCCTCGCGGTCGCGCAGGCGCGGGTCGGCGAGCAGCTCGTCGAGCGTGCCGCGCAGCGTCGCGAGCGGGCGGGGGATCGGGGTCGGGAGCAGTTCGACGCTCGTCGCGCCGGAGCCACCCGAGGCACCACCCGGCACCTCCACCACCGCGACCGACTTTCTCTGCGTCGCCTCGCTGAAGGAGAAGGCCAGCGGCGAGCCGGCGTAGCGGCCCGCGCCGCCGCCGACGACCTGCGGCCCGTGCAGGTGGCCGAGCGCGACGTAGTCGGCGCCGGCGAAGACTCCGGGCGGCACGTGCGCGGCGCCGCCGACGGCAAGGTCGCGCTCGCTCTCGGAGCCGGCCGCCCCCGCGACGAAGGCGTGCGCCATCACGATCACGGGCGCCCCGGCCGCGCCGCGCCGCGCGACGTCGGCGCGCACGCGTGCCATCGCCGCCTCGGTCACCGCCGCGTGGGAGCGCTCCTCGACGCCGAGCGGCTCGCGCACGAGGTCGGGCTCGAGGTAGGGCAGGGGGTAGACGAGCGCGCCGCCGACCTCCACCGCCGCGCCGATCCGGGCCGGATCGGTCGCGACGTGGACGCGCGCGCGTGTCAGCAGCTCGGCGCCGAAGCCGAGCCGCGCGGCCGAGTCGTGGTTGCCGGAGATGACGACGACCGGGGCGACCTCGGCCAGCCGCGCCAGCGCCTCGGAGGCCAGCCGCACCGCGTCGACCGGCGGCAGCGCGCGGTCGTAGAGGTCGCCCGCGAGCAGGATCCCGTCGACCTCCGCCTCGCGCGCGGCCGCGACGACGAAGTCGACGAAGGCGGCCTGCTCGCGGAGCAGGTCCTCGCCGTGGAAGGCGCGGCCGAGGTGCCAGTCGGCGGTGTGGAGGAAGCGGGCCATCGCACCCCCACGATGAACCCCGCGCCGGATGGAACCGAACCGCGCCCGGCGCGACCCGTCATGCTGGTTGCCAGCGTCTCACGATCTGGAAAGGACTCCGATGGGATCAACCTCCCGCGCCGCCCGCCGAGGCGCGCTCATGACCGGCGTAGCCGCGCTCGCCGTCGCCGCGGCGGCGCCCGCCGCCGGCGCGCAGGACCTGTTCGTCCAGCAGGCCGCCGGTGGCACGCTGAACGGCGCCACGCTCGTGCTCAGAGGCGTCGCGCCGCGCATCACGAGCTTCGCCGATCGCCCGCAGCGATCGGCCGGCACCGAGTCGCTCGCCGCCTTCGTGAAGCGCTGGCCGGCGAGCTTCAGAGGCGACCCGCCGAACGCGGCGCTGGAGATCGACGGCGCACCGGCCGGCCGCGACGTCGCGATCGTCGAGCTGCGCAAGCCGCGCTATGACGCGAAGGCGCGCACGCTCACGTTCGCGGTCAGACGGCTCGGCGCCAGAGCTGTCGCGAAGGGCGGCCTCGCCCGCTTCGGGAACCGCGCGGACAGCGGCGGCAAGGGAACCACGAGATTCGGCCGCGCCACGCTCTTCGTCGATCCCGGCGCCGACACCGAGTTCGGCCTGCTCACCTTCCAGGCGCCGGCCGCCTCCGCGATCTCGATCACGCTCGACAACGGGACCTTCGCGCCGACTTACGGCAACGGCCTCTTCATCACGAACCTCAACACGCCGGCGCTGCAGGGGACGCCGAGCAACCCGTACTCGACGACCTCGGTCGCCTCCGCGCGCGTGCAGCCGAGAGGGATCAGCTTCACGACCTCAAACGGCGGGGCGGGGCTGACGCTCGACGTGATCATCGGCATCGAGCTGCCGGCCGGCGGCGGCCCGCTCACCGGCACGGCGACCGTCCCCGGCGGCGGCAGGCTGCAGATCGGCTGGGACAGCGGCAACCTGCAGACGCTCTCCAACGGTGCGTTCACGCTGCAGCCGCCGAGCTGAGCGGCGCGAGGACGACGACGGGCGGCGCTGCCGAGGATCGCCCCGGCCGCGCCGCCCGCTCGTCGGCACGCCCCGCCCGGGCGCTATCTCACCAGTCTCGTCACGTAGGTCGAGACCGCTCTGATCTCCTCCGGGCTGAGCTGGTCGCCGAACGCCGGCATGCCGCCGCCGCCCTCCGCGACCTGTCTCTCGACCGCTCTCAGGTTCGCCGCCGACGGGATCGTCGTCAGGTCGGGGCCGCCGTTGCCGCCGGCGCCGTCGGCGCCGTGGCAGGTCGAGCAGTTGTCGGAGAAGAGCTGCGCGCCGTCGACGACCGCGGTCGCCTCGCCGCCCTCGTCGCTCTCGGTCGTTCTGTCCTCGTCACCGGTCGCCTCGACGGTCGTTCTCTCGGTCTCGACCGTGCCGGCCTCACCGGCATGCTCGATCGCTCTGCCGGCCGCGCCGGGCGCGACGGGGCCGATGCTGCCGTCGAGCGAGAAGAGCCACAGCGAGTCGCCGTGCGAGGTGCCCGCGAGCGAGTTGCCGGCGGCGTAGAACGCGATCATCTGTCTGCCTCTGTGCTCGAAGATCGCGGGGGTCGAATTGGCGCCGGCGCCGGTCTGGAATCTCCACAGCAGCTCGCCGGTCGAGGCGTTGAAGGCCTGCAGCTCACCGCTGTTGCGGCCGACGAAGACGAGGTTGCCGGCGGTCGAGGTCGTGCCCGAGTAGCAGGCGTCGTTTCTGCCGGTGAATCTTCTCGTCCAGGCGATCTCGCCGGTCGTCACGTCCTGCGCGACGAGCAGGCCCGGGTAGGTGCCGAAGCCCTGCAAGGTGAAGACGGACGAGAGGTACTGTCTGCCGACGACCGGTCTCGTCGGCCCCTCGGTGAGGTAGCCGGCGAAGGTGTCAGCCGCGCATATGTAGACCATGTTGGTCGTGCGGTTGAAGCTCGAC
Source organism: Conexibacter stalactiti (assembly GCF_033542075.1). NCBI lineage: Bacteria > Bacillati > Actinomycetota > Thermoleophilia > Solirubrobacterales > Conexibacteraceae > Conexibacter > Conexibacter stalactiti. Next base: position 4,100 of record NZ_JAWSTH010000166.1, on the reverse strand, counting down.
GGCGGCCAGTTGGTCCCGCCGCTGGGACCGGGCTTGATCACCTTCGGGATGTTCGTGTACGGCTCGTACATCTCTCTGGCGACCTCGACGCGGACCTTTCTTCTGCCTCTCATCTGCGCGTTGAGGATCCCCTGGATGATCGCGACCTGGTCGCTGGTGATCTCGTGCGGGACGAACGGCGGCGTGTCCGGGAACGGCTGCGTGTCGGCCGTCTCCTGGATCGTCTTGTCCTGCATCACCGGTCTGTCGGTGATGCCGTGGATCGGTCTGCCGGTCTCGCGGTCGAGCATGTACAGCCAGCCGGTCTTGGCCGGCTCGGAGAGGCCCTTGACCTCTCTGCCGTCGATCTCGGCGTCCCACAGCACGACCGGGCTCGGCATGTCGTAGTCCCAGATGTCGTGCCGGACCGCCTGGAAGTCCCAGATCAGCTCGCCCGTCTCGGGGTTGAGCGCGACGATCGAGGCGCCGTAGAGGTTGTCGCCTCTGCGGTTCTTGCCGTTGAGGTCCGGCGCGACGTTGCCGGTCGAGAGGTAGAGCATGTTCAGCTCGGGGTCGACGGCCGGCGTCTGCCAGATCGGCGCGCCGCCCGTTCTCCACGAGTCGTTGTCGGGCCAGCTGTCGCTGCCTCTCTCGCCAGGCTCCGGGATCGTGTACCAGCGCCAGTCGAGTCTGCCGGTTCTGGCGTCGAGCGCGGTCAGGTAGCCGCGGATGCCGTACTCGCCGCCGGAGACGCCGGTGTAGACGCGGCCGTCGTAGTACAGCGGGGCGTTCGTGAGCGTCTCGCCCTCTCTCCACTCGCCGACCTGGAACTCCCAGTTCTTCTGGCCGGTCTGCTGGTCGAGCGCGACCATTCTGCCGTCGAGCTGAGCGACGTAGACCTGCCCGTCGCCGACCGCGACGCCGCGGCTGGTCCAGCCGCAGCAGATCGTGTCGATGTTCTGCGGGATGCCCGACTCGTACTTCCACAGCCGTCTGCCGTCCTCGACGCTGTTGGCGAAGACGTCGTTGTTGCCGGTGACGGTGTAGATGACGCCGTCGTAGACGATCGGCGTCGCCTCGCCGGAGAACTTGGCGGCGGTGCCCGATCTGTCGAAGCGGGCCTCCCACTCACCTCTCAGCTGCGCGACGTTTCTGTCGGTGATCTGCGTGAGCGGCGAGTAGCGCTGGTTGTAGGTGGAGCCGCCATTGGTGAGCCAGTTCTCGCGCGGGAGGGCGGTCAGCTCGCCTCTGGAGAAGGCCGGGGCCGGGTTGATCTGGTCGGCGACGCCGGCGTTCTGCGCGGCCGTCTCCGGACTGGTGTCAGCTGGTCTCTCAGCCGCCGTCACGGTGACGGTCGTCGTCTTGTCGTGACCGGTGAAGTGCCCTATCAGGTACCCCGCCAGGATCGAGACGCCGAAACCAATCGCGACCGCGGTTGCGACCACGATGCCCCAGAAGGCGCCACTGCCGCCGTCATTGCCCATCGCTCGACTCCGTTCCTCACGTCCGCCGCCCATCTCACGGCGCTCCACAGCGGCCTACCCGCAAGCGGGCTTGTGACAGACGGCGCTTGTGAGATCAGGCGCGTCGGCGCTCGAGCGTGGTCGTCAGCGCGCGCGAGGTCCGCGCGCTGCGCGATGCTGCCGCGCATGAGCGGCTCCGACGACGGCTGGGCAGGGCTCGCGTTCACCCCGCCGTGGCGCCACTACCAGCGCATGGCGCTGGCGGCCTTCGACGCCGATCTGGCGGCGCGGCGGCGGGCGACCCACATCGTCGCGCCGCCCGGCTCCGGCAAGACGGTGATCGGCCTGGAGATCGCGCGGCGCCTCGGCAGACCGGCGCTGGTGCTGTGCCCGACGACGGCGATCCAGCAGCAGTGGGGCAGCGCGCTGGGGCTGTTCGGGGGCGCGGAAGCCCCGCTTCTCACCCACACCTACCAGGCGATCTGTCAGACGGCCGACCCCGGCGGAGCGCTGGAGGCGGCGGCGCTGGAGCGGCTCGCGGCCGAGCGGGCGCGCGACACCGCGATCGGCGTCGAGGCCGCGCGCGCGGAGCTGGACGGCTACGAAGGCGCCGCGCGCAGACGCCTGACGCGCGACGTAGCGACCGTCACGGCGACGCTGAAGCGCGAGATCGCCCGCGGTGAGCACCTCGACCTGGCTGCGCATGACCTGCTCGGCCCCGGCGCCGCCGCCCGCCTCGCCGAGCTGCAGGCGCGCGGCGTCCGCACCGTGCTGCTCGACGAGTGCCACCACCTCGTCTCGACCTGGGGCTACCTCGTGCGGGCAGTGATCGCCGCGCTCGGCGACGACGTCCACGTCGTCGGGCTGACCGCGACCAGCCCGCTCGACCTCAGCGGCGAGGAGGCCGCGCTCTACGACGACCTGCTCGGCGAGGTCGACTTCGAGATCCCGACGCCGGCGGTCGTGAAGGAGGGCTATCTGGCGCCGTATCAGGAGCTGGCGCTGTTCACGACGCCGCTCGCGTCCGAACGCGAATGGCTGCAGCAGCACCACGCCCGCTTCCAGGCGCTGCTCGACCGCCTGCACGACCCCGCGCCGCCCGGCAGCGCCGAGGAGGAGCTGTCGTTCGGCGCCTGGGTGATCGCGCGAATCCGCTATCGGGACGCGGAGGCGGGCGAATCCTCGAGCTTCTCCTTCGCCGCGTTCGCCAAGCGCCAGCCGCGGCTGGCGCGGGCCGGGCTGCGCTATCTCGGCAGCGCCGGGCTGGAGCTGCCGCCGGACGCCCCGCGCGGCGAGCTGACCTCGGCGCCGCCGGAGCTCGACGACTGGCTGGCGCTGCTCGACGACTGGGCGCTGCGCTGCCTGCGCGCCCACCCCGGCGAGGCGGCCGAGCGGCTGTGGGAGCAGCTCGCCGGCGGGCTCGCCGACATCGGCTTCACGCTCACCCGCCGCGGGATCCGCCCCGGCCGCGACGACCTCGACCGCGTGCTCGTCAACTCCTCGGCGAAGACGCTGCTGGTCGCCGACGCGCTCGACGCCGAGCATGCCGTCCGCGGCGCCGGGCTGCGCGCGGTCGTCCTGTGCGACAGCGAGCGCCCGGCGCGCGCTCCGGAAGAGACGGCGCTGACGCTCGGCGGCGGGCTCGCGCTGCTGAGCGCGCTCGCGGCTGACGATCGCACCGCGCTGCTGCACCCGCTGCTGGTGACCGGCACGACGGTCGCATGCGCGCCGGCCGACGCGGAGGGGTGGCTGGCGGCGCTGGCGGCGGAGCTGCCGCCGGAGGTCGCGGCGACGTTGCGGGTCGAGCCGCTCGGTGGCGACGCTCCGCTCGCCCGCCTCACCGCCGACCACGCCGGCTGGAGCACCGCGACGTACGTCCCGGCCGTGACGCGGGCCTTCGCGGGAGACGGGCCGCACGCGGCCGGCCGGGTCCTGATCGGCACGCGCGCGCTGCTCGGCGAAGGGTGGGACTGCCCGCCGGTCAACGTGCTCGTCGACTGCACCGCGGTCGCCGCGTCGGTCTCGGTGCGGCAGATGCGCGGGCGGTCGCTGCGGCTCGACCCCGGCGATGACGGCAAGATCAGCTCGAACTGGGACGTCGTCTGCGTCGCGCCGGAGCTGGAGCGCGGCGCGGCCGACTATCACCGCTTCGTCCGCCGCCACTCACACCTGCACGCGCCGTGCGAGGACGGCTCGATCGAGTCCGGCGTCTCGCACGTCCACCCGCAGCTGTCACCGTACGCGCCGCCGCCGGAGGAGCAGTTCACGGCGCTCAACCTGGCCGCACTCGACCGCGCCGCCGACCTCGACAGCGCGCGTGAGCGCTGGCAGATCGGCGCACCGTACCGCGGCGAGGAGCTGCCGGTGCTGCTGGTGGGGGCGGCGAGGGAGCGTCCCGGCTCCGGCACCGCCGCGCCCGGCACCAGCGCGCACGGCGCGGCCGCCGCGTCCGGCACCAGCGCGCCCGGCACCCTGACGATCGACCCCGCGCCCGACCCCGCCCGCCCACTTCCCGCCACCGGTCGCCTCCCGGGCCTCGCCGCCGTCGCGGCATCGCTCGTCGCGCTCGCGGCCGCGGCGGCCGGGAGCGCGAGCGCGGCGGTTGCGGCGGCGACCGTCGGCGACGTGGCGCTGGCGCTCGCGCTGTGGCAGGCGGCA
>NZ_JAWSTH010000165.1:0-8814 GCF_033542075.1 Conexibacter stalactiti | reverse complement strand
GGGCACGGCGCGGGCGCGGGCGCGGGCGCGGGGCATGGCGCGAGCGCGGGGCACGGCGCGGGGGCGACCGTCCGATGAGCGCGGCCGATCTCCCCCGCCTGCTCGCGGGCGCTCCCGGCCCCGGCCCGACGACGCTCGGCGAGCACCTCGCGCTGCACGGTCTGCCCGCGCTCGCCCCGGACCCGGGCGCGCTGCTGGACGCTGTCGAGCAGGCCGGTCTGCGCGGCCGCGGCGGCGCCTCCTTTCCGACGGCGCACAAGCTGCGCACGCTCGCGGCGGCGCGCGGTCGGCTGCGGCGACGGCCGCTGGCGATCGTCGCCAACGGTGCCGAAGGCGAACCGGCCAGCGGCAAGGATCGCGCGCTGCTGACCCGTTCGCCCCACCTCGTGCTCGACGGCCTGCAGCTGCTCGCGCTCGCGCTCGGCGCTCGCGAGCTGCACGTCGCCGTGCGAGCGAACGCGCCGAGCCATCAGGCGCGCGAGCAGCGGAGAGTTTCGCACCGTAGCGGTACGAAACTCTCCGCAGCTCAGGTGATCGATGCCGCGCTCACCGAGCGCGCCGTCGCCGGGCGCGATCACGTTCCCGTCACCGTGACCGAGCTGCCGGCCGGGTTCGTCGCCGGCGAGGAGCGGGCGGTCGTCAGCGCGCTGAACGGCGGTGCCGCGGTCCCGTCACTCGCGCGGCCGTGGGAGCGCGGGGTCGGCGGCGCGCCGACGCTGGTCCAGAACGTCGAGACGCTCGCGCACGTCGCGCTGATCGCGCGCCACGGCGCGGCCTGGTTTCGCGCGCTCGGCAGCGACACCGAGCCGGGCTCGACGCTCGTGACGATCGGCGGCGCGGTCGCGCGACCGGGCGTGCGCGAGGTCGCGCTCGGCACGCCGCTCGCGGCGTTGCTCGACGCGGCTGGCGCGGGCCTCGCCGACGAGCAGCGGAGAGTCTTGGTCGCTGAGCGACCAAAAGTCGCCGGTGCTCTCGCGCAGGCGGCTGGCGCGCCGCGCGCCGCCGCCCTGCTCGTCGGCGGCTACGCGGGCGGCTGGATCTCGTCCGCGGCCGCGGCGGGCACGCGACTGCTCGAAGCCGACCTGCGGCCGCTCGGCGCGACCGTCGGCTGCGGTGTGATCGCCGTGCTGCCGCGCGGCGCCTGCGGCGTCGCGGAGACCGTCCGGCTGACGCGCTGGCTGGCGGACGAGTCGGCCGGCCAGTGCGGGCCGTGCGTGCACGGACTCGACGCGATCGCGAGCGCGCTCGAACCGCTCCGCGAGCCGGGCCGCCCGGTCGACGATCCGCTGCCCGGCGTGCGCCGCTGGTGCGGCGACGTGAGCGGCCGCGGCGCCTGCCGTCACCCCGACGGCGCGGTGCGGATGCTGCGCAGCGCGTTGCGCCTCTTCGCCGCCGAGTTCGACGACCACGCCCGCAACGGCGCCTGCGCCGCATGCGCGGCGACGCCGACGCTGCCGCTCCCGGCGCCAGGTCCGACGGTGGTGATGGCATGAGCCGCGACCGCCTCCAACTCGATCCGATCGCCTGCGACGCGCACCGGCTCTGCGCCGAGCTGCTGCCAGAGCGGATCGGGCTCGACGACTGGGGCTATCCGCTCCTCGCCGACGGCGGCGAGCTGCCGGCCGAGCTGGTCGCCCACGCCCGCCGCGCCGCCGCCGCCTGCCCGACGCTCGCGCTGCGGCTGCGGCGGCGACCCGCGGCGCGCGAGGACCGGAGGTCTACTACCGCTCAGCAGCAGTAGACCTCCGGTCCTCGATCGCTCAGGCGGTCGCGGTGACCTTCGAGAGGCCGGCGGGGTGGTCCGGGTCGATGCCGCGGGCGCGCGCGACGGCAAGCGACAGCTGCTGCAGCCGCACCGCGTGCACGAGCGGCCGCAGGTGCTCCGGCAGGTCGCCGGGGACCGGGATGTGGAGTCCGTCGGAGTCGAGCGGATCGCCGACCACGTGCACCGGCACGCCACGTTCCGCCAGCAGCGCGACCACCTCGCGGGCATCGTCGCTGACCGGGCCGCGGGCGTGCTGGAGCACGACCGGGCGGTCCGGCCGGGCGAGCGCGAGCGGGCCGTGGCGGACGTCGACGGTCGACCACGCCAGCTGCGCGGTGCCGGTCGTCTCGATCAGCTTCAGCGCCGCCTCGCGCGCGACCGGCAGCAACGGGCCGCGGCCGAGATGGACGCAGACGTCGGCGGACGCCAGCGCCGCGGCGAGCGGCAGCACGGCCGGCTCGTCCTCGATGCACGCCCGCACCGCGGAGGAGACCGCGGCCGCATCCAGCGGAACGACGCCCGACCGATCCACTGCCGCCGCGGCCAGCGCGAAGGCGAGCAGCGTCGCGGTGAACGTCTTCGTCGCCGGCACCGCCGTCTCGACGCCGGCGCCCAACGGCGCCACCGCGTCGGCAGCGAGCGCGAGCGCGCTGCCCGGGTCGTTGGTGATCGCCATCGTCACCGCCCCGCCGGCGCGCTGGCGTTCCAGCGCGGTGACGATCTCCGGCGTCGCGCCCGACTGCGAGACCGCGATCGCGAGCACGCCGTCGAGCCGCGTCGCGAGGCCGTAGCGGGTCGCGATCGACGGCGCCGTCGACCACGCCGGCACGCCGAGCGCCTGCTCCAGCAGCACGCGGCCGTACGCCGCCGCATGATCGGAGGAGCCGCGCGCGGTCAGCGCGACGCCGCGCAGCGGCACCGGCAGCGCCTCCCTCAGCGCCGCCGTCCACTCGCCGGCCGCGGCGAGCGCCGCGTCGACGACGGCCGGCGTCTCGCCGATCTCCGCCGCCATCGCGGCGCCGAGCACGCCCTCCACGCCGGCACCGCCGGCAGCGGAAGCGCCGCTCACCCCTTCATCGCCTCCTTGAACGCCGGCAGCTGCTTGCGCTGCGCCTCGATCATGCGCTCGCGGTAGATGCCGTAGACCTCGTCGGTGTCGGTCAGCGTGACGCCGGGGACGGTCGGCGAGGCGAACGTCGGCATCTCGATGTCGCGCGCGGCGAGCACGGTCGCGGTGCGTGCGACCAGCTCGTGCGCGAGCGACATCGCCAGCACCGTCGAGGAGCCGGCGACCGGGCGCGACCAGCCGTCGACGTCGACGATCGCGTCCTCGACCGGCGCGCAGGTGTCGATCACGACGTCGGCGACGTCGGGCAGGCGCTTGCCGGAGGAGTGTCTGGCCGGCTGGTCGAGCATCGCCTTGGCCGTGATCGCGATCACGAAGAGGCCGCGCTCCTTCGCGTACAGCGCCGTCTCGATGCCGGAGGCGTTGCGGCCGGAGTGGCCGAAGACGATCAGCGTGTCGCCGGCGTTGATCGGCTGGTGGGCGAGGAACTTGTCGGCGTAGCCCTCGGTCCGCTCCAGCCACAGCAGCTCGCGCACGCCGCCCGCGCCGAGCACGTTGTGCCACATCACGCGCGGGTCCGTCAGCGGGTTGAGGCCGACGTAGGAGCCGTAGCGGGGGAAGATCTCCTGTGCCGGCAGGACCGAGTGGCCCGAGCCGTAGAGGTGCACGAGACCGCCGTCGGCGATCGAGGAGGCCATCGCGTCGGCGGCCTGCTCGAACGCCTCGGTGTTGACCTGGCCGGCTCTTTCGAGCAGCGCGACGAGTCGCGGGAGGTAGAGGTTCGACATGAGAGGGTGGGTCCTTTCCGGGGTGGGGCTAAAAGGTGCGGAGCGTCGAGCGGATCTCGTACTTGTCGCCGCGCATCGTGGAGACGGTGAACTCGTACGGACCCTCGTGGTCGTGCGTGGTGCGCTCGACGACGAAGACGGGTGTGCCGGCGGCGATCCTCAGGATCGACGCATCCTCGGGAGCGGCCGAGCCGACGCGGTAGACTTCGACCGCCTCCCTCGGGACGATCCCGTAGACGGTCCGCAGCCGCTCGTAGAGCGACGCGTCGTCGTCGTCGGCGATGTGGAGGTCGGGGGCGCGGTCGATCCGCACGTGCGCGGTCTGCACGCCCATCGGTTCGTCGTCGCCGAGGCGCAGCCGGCGGATCCTGTTGACGTCGTCGCCCTCGGCGATGCCGAGTGCGGCCGCGACCGCCTCGCTCGCCGGCACGACGGTCGCCGACAGCAGCCGCGAGGTGCCCTTGGTGCCGAGCCGCACGACCTCCTCGGTGAAGCTGGTGAGACCCGAGTCGCCGGCGATCAGGCGCGCGTCGCGCACGAACGTGCCGCGCCCCTGGTCGCGTCGCAGCAGCCCCTCGGCCTCGAGCTGGCGGACCCCTTGGCGGACCGTGATGCGCGAGACGCCGAACGTCTCGCAGAGCTGGTCCTCGGTCGGGATCTGGAAGCCCGCGCCCCACTCGCCCGCGGTGATGCGGGCGCGCAGCGCCTCGGCGAGCTGATGCCACAGCGGCTCCGGGCGACTGCGGTCCAACGGGCCGAGCGGCGGCGTTCTGGCGCTCATGGTCGAAGCTCCCACCAGGTCGGGCCGCTGTGCGCGGCGATCAGGGCGCCGGCGATGCCGGCGCGGGGTCCGAACGCGCCGGCACGCACCGGCACGTCACGAAGATGTCGCGGCAGTCGCGGCGCAAGCTGCTCGCGCAGCAGCGGCTCCAGCACGTCGGTCGCGGCGGCGACGCCGCCGGCCAGCAGCACGACCTCGGGGTCGAGCAGCGCGACGGCGCCGGCGAGCGTCGCGCCGAGCGCCGCTACGGCCGGTTCGAGCGCCGTCAGCGCGGCCTGCTCGCCGGCCCGCGCGGCGGCGATCAGGCCGGGGCCGTCACGCGGCGGGTCGAGCGTCGCGCCGAGCGCGTCGAGCGCGCTGCCGGAGGCCTGCCGCTCCAGCCAGCCGAGCCGCTCGTCGCCGGGATCGGCGAGGTCGGCGCAGGCCCAGCCGAACGAGCACGCGCCGCCGTGCGCGCCGCGCGCGATCCGTCCCTGGCTGAGCACGGCCGACCCGATTCCGGTCCCCACGGCCACGAGGATCGCATCCCGGGTCCCGGAAGCGGCGCCGTTCGTCGTCTCGGCCAGTAGCGCGAGCTGCGCGTCGTTGCCCGCGACGACCTGCGTCTGCGGTCCGCCGGCCGGCGCCAGCAGCGCCGCCAGGTCGACGCCGTCGAGGTACGGCAGGTTGGGCACCCAGCGGCAGACGGTGCCGTCGACGAGGCCGGGGATCGTCACCCCGATGCCGGCCGGCACGTCGGGCAACTGGCGCGCGTAGGCGGCGACGCGCGCGCCGAGGTCGCCGGCCGAGCGCGGCGCCGGCTCCTCGCCGAGCGGCCGCGGCTGCTCGCCGGGCGCCTGCGACCACGCCGCCCGCAGCCGCGTGCCGCCGAGGTCGATTCCGAGCACGGCGGCCATCAGCCCGTCATCCCCGAGCGCGACATCGTGTTGACGAAGAAGCGCTGCAGGATCACGAACAGGATCAGCGGCGGCAGCACCGCGAGCGTCGCGCCGGCCATCACCTGCGGCGTGTTCGCCGCCGAGCCGGTGTAGGTCAGCAGGCGCGCGAGCGAGATCACGATCGGCGACGCCGACTCGTTGCCCTGCAGGACCGTCAGCGGCCACAGGTAGCTGTTCCAGTGGTAGACGAAGGCGAACATCGCCAGCGCCGCGAGCGCCGGCAGCACGTTCGGCGCGATGATGCGGAAGACGATCCGCAGCTCGCTCGCGCCGTCCAGGCGCGCCGCCTCGATCAGCTCGTCGGGCACGCCGGCGATGAACTGCCGCATCAGGAAGATCCCGAACGCGTTCGCCAGGTTCGGCACGATCACGCCCGCGAGGCTCGCGTCGAGCCCCATCTGCGTGACGATCCGGAAGAGCGGGATCAGCGTCACGATCGGCGGCAGGAACATCGTCGAGATCAGCACCGCGAACAACACGTTCTTGCCGCGGAAGCGGTACTTCGCGAAGACGTAGCCGGCGAGCAGGCTGGTCAGCAGGATGCCGGTCGTGGTGAGGCCCGCGATCAGCGCCGAGTTGAGGAAGCTGCGCGGGATGTCGATCACGTCGCCGACGTTGGAGAAGGCGTCGGCCGTCGGGCTGCCGGGGATCCACACCGGCGGCGTCTGCAGCGCCTCGTCGGGACTCTTGAAGGCGGTCGCGACCATCCACAGGATCGGGAAGGCCGCCATCACGCAGGCGAGCAGCATGAAGCTCAGCAGCGCCGCGCGGCGGGTGAAGCCGATGCGACCGGTCATCGGTCGTCCCCCTTGCGCATCAGCGCGAACACGAGCGTGACGACGACGACCAGCGCGAGCAGCAGCGTGACCGCCATCGCGGAGGCCAAGCCGCCCTGCGAACGCTCGATTCCGACCTCGCGGATGTGGTACGTGAGGACGTTGGTGGCGCCGACCGGGCCGCCCTGGGTGATCGTCGCGACCGGCTCGAAGACCTGGATCGCGTTGATCAGCGCGATCACGACGCAGAAGAGCAGGGTGCGCCGCAGCAGCGGCAGCGTGATGCGGAACAGCAGCTTGACGTTGCGGGCGCCGTCGAGCGCGGCCGCCTCGTAGACCGACGGCGGGATCTGCGTCAGCCCCGCGACGACGAGCACGGTGAAGTAGCCGAGCTGCTGCCAGACGTTGAGGAAGACGAGCGATATCAGCGCGCTGCTGGTGTCCGACAGCCACGGTTGCGGGCTGATGCCGAACCAGCCGAGCGCCTGGTTGATCGGCCCCTCGGTCGGCGAGTAGAGCTTCGACCAGACGATCGCGACCGCGATCATCGGGACCGTGTAGGTCGCGAACAGGACCGTCCGCAGCAGCGTCGTGCCGCGCACCGCGGCGCGGTGGACGATCGTGCCGAAGAGGATCGAGAGCGGGATCAGCAGCGCGATCGAGACGCCGGCGTAGACGAAGGTGTTGCGCAGCGCCTGGCGGAAGTCGCGACCGACGAGGTCGCTCCCGAACAGCGCGTCGAAGTTGTCGAGCCCGACCCACTCGGCGTCGCCGAACGGCGTCGCCGTCGACCATCTGTGCAGCGACAGCCACACGGTGAGCGCGATCGGGATCAGGACGAAGATCCCGATCAGGCCGACGCTCGGCGCGAGGAAGCCGGCGGTCCACCAATTTTGTCGTGCGATTCGCATCAGGTGTACGTCCAATCGAGCGGCGGAACGAGAGCCGTGCGCTTGATTGCACGCACGGCTCCCGTCACCTGCCGGGGGTCTATCCCGCGGCGGTCTCCAGGACCGATTCCGCGTCTGCCTGCGAGCGCTCCTGCGCGTCGCCGGCGCTCATCTGGCCGGCCTGCAGCGCCTCGAGGTTTCTCTGCAGCGCCTCCGTGAACTCCTGTCCGCCGAGCACGATCGGGAACGGCTTCGCGTTCGGCAGCTCCTCGACGTACGCCGTCAGGAAGTCGCGGTCGAGGTCGCCTCTGTAGGCCTCCAGGTCGGAGGTGCGCGAGGGCAGGATGCCCATCGACTGCAGCAGCGCGGCCATCGCGCTGTGGCCCTCCTCGCCCGAGTCGGGGCCGTTGAGGTAGGCGAGGAACTCCCACGCCGCTCTTTGCTCAGCGTCGTCGGCCTTGCCGTTGACGACCGTCATCCACGAGTAGGAGACGGAGTGCGCGGCGTCGCCGCTGGGGCCGACCGGGATCGGCGCGGTGGCGACGTCTCTGAAGGCGTCTCTCATGCCGGCTCTGAGCGCCGACTCCCACCAGTTGGCCATGATGATCATCGCCGTCTTGCCGGAGACGAAGTTCTCCAGATACGGGCCGGTCGTGTTCGCGTCGGCCGTGCTCATCTGCGGGCTGGAGACCTTCGCGCCGTTGGCCAGCTCGTCGACCAGCTCGAACGCCTCGCCGGCCTGCGGCGAGTCGAGCACCGCTCTGCCGCCGGCGTCGATCAGCTCGCCGCCGTTGGAGTAGAGCAGCGAGGTCCACGGGTGGACCGTGCCGGCCGCCCACGAGCTGATCAGGCCGAAGCCCTGCTGCGTGATGCGGTCGCCGTCGCGGACGGTCAGTCTCTTGGCGTCCTCGACCAGCTCGTCCCAGGTCGCCGGCGGCCCGTCGATGCCGGCCGCTCTGAACAGTCTGGTGTTGTAGTTGAGCGCGTAGAGGTCGACCTCGTTGGGGTAGCCGTAGGCGGCCCCGTCGACGCTCGCGGCGGCGGCGAGGTTGGCCGGCCACTCGGCCTCGATCTCGCTCGTGTTGGCGGCCGGGGCTCTGGAGAGCACGCCGTCGCGCACCAGCTCGGGCAGCCACAGGTCGTAGATGCTCGCCATCGTCGGCCCGTTGTCGCCGCCGGCCTGCGAGCGCAGCGTCGTCAGCAGGTCGGCGAACGGGACCGCGCGGATCTCGACGTCGACGTCGGGATGGTCGGCCTCGTAGGCGGCCGTGACTCTCTCGAACGCGGTGACCGTCTCCGGCGCCCAGTGCGTCAGGAACGAGATCTTGACCTTCTCGCCGGAGCCTCCCCCGCTCGCGGTCGTGCCCCCGTTGTCGTCGTCGCTCGACCCGCCGCAGGCGGCGAACGCGACCGCGCAGACCGCCAGCAGCAGCAGCGCGAGATATCGGGACGTTCTTCTCACAGCCCTCTCCCTCGGTGATCGCCCCTCGTCCGTGCCGCGGTCGATCCGAGGCCAGAGGGGATGTCGATAGGATGTTATAATGAATCCTGTCGGAGGAGAGGGGCGGCTGTCAAGTCGACTCGCTTCGGCAGGGTCGGGAGAGGCGCTTCCGGCGCACCGCGACCCCCATACCCTCACGCCATGACCACGCTCACCTGCGCTCACCTGCTCATCGACGGCCGCATCACGGGGCCGGGTTCGCTGCTGCTCGATGGTGGGCGGATCGCGGCGGTGCGGGAGGGCGGCGTCGAAGCCGGCGCGGCGCGCGGCGGCGCGGCGGGCGGCGGCGCGGCGGGCGGCGGCGCGGCG
>NZ_JAWSTH010000164.1:0-8991 GCF_033542075.1 Conexibacter stalactiti | reverse complement strand
AGCTTCGGCGCGGCCGCTCTCGCCGCCGGCGCTCTCGGCTGCGGCGCGGGCGCGGGTGCCGGCGTCTCCGGCGCTCTCGGCGCAGGCGCCGGCGCGGCGGCGACCGGCGGCGCGACGCGGAAGGCGTACGTGCCGGAGGTGACCTCGATCACCGCCGTCTCGCCCTCGATCCGCACGCCGCCGACGCCCGTCGCCTGAGCAGCCGGAACGCCGCCCTCGGTGACGACCTCCTCGGCGGCGTCGATCGGCAGCCGCACCTGCGCGGTCGTGCCGGCCGGGACGGTCAGGTCGAGCGTCAGCACCCCGCGGCGGCTGCGTCTCCACGCGGTCGAGACGACGCCGCGGGGCGTGCGGTAGGTCGCCGCCGCGCACTCCAGCTCGCCGACGATCGCCGGCTCGATCACGAGCCGCTCGTAGCCGACCGAGTCCTTCGCCTGCTCGATCCCGCCGGCCCCGGAGGTGAACCACTCCTGGATCGCGCCGAGCATGAAGTGGTTCTGCGAGTTCTCGCCGCTGTTGAGCGTCGGTCCGTCCCATGCCTCGGTCAGCGCGGTGGCGCCGTTGATCACCTGGTAGGCGTAGCTCGGCGAGGTCGGCACCGTCGCGACGTCGACGATCACGTCGTCGCGTCTGGCCTCCTCCAGCACGCGGAAGAGGGCGGGCAGCGCGACGATGCCGACGTCAGTGTGATCGCCTCTGGCGCGGATCGAGGCGAGCAGGTGGCGCAGCACGGCCGGCCGGTCGGCCTCGGCGACGAGCCCGGCGTCGAGCGCCATCGCGTCGGATGCCTGGCTGCCGGAGCCGTAGGTGACGCCGTCGCCGCGACGGTAGGCGACGTTGAAGGCACCTCTGATCGTGTCGTGCAGGATGCGATACCGCGCGGCCTCGGCGTCATGGCCGAGCGCGCTCGCCATCTCCTCCATCTGCGCGACCATGCGGGCGTAGGCGTAGGTCGAGGCGAGCCCCTTCGGCGTGCTGCCGTCGAAGGTGAACCAGTCGCCGAGCGTGTCGTAGTCGAGCAGCCCGGTCGGCGCCTTGCTCGTCAGGTAGTCGACGTATCTGACCATCGCCGGCCAGGCACCGCGGATCGTCTGCGTGTCGCCGTAGGTCTTCCACAGGTCGTGCGGCATGAAGACGATCGCGCCGCCCCAGTTGGGGTCGTCGTCGAACATGCCGCGCGTCGCCCCGCCGAACTGCGCGTACTGGGGGATGATGTTCGGGACGAAGCCGTCGGGATATTGGTTCTCGATCATCTTGCGCACGACCGCGCGCGTGTGCGCGAGCACGTCATAGGTCAGCTCGACGCCGCGCAGGTTGAGCTGGTGGTCACCGAGCCAGCCGAGCTTCTCGCGGTGCGGGCAGTCGGTCATCACCGAGTACATGTTCGACTGCGTCGCGCGGTCGATGATGCGGTGGATGTCGTCGAGCATCGGCAGGCACGATCTGAAGCTGCCGACCGACTCGTTGGCCGTCCGCAGCACGAGGCCGCGCACGTCGTCTCTGCCGATCGTGGCGCCGGCCGGCATCCCCTCGATCTGGAGGTAGCGGAAGCCGTGGTACATGAAGCGCGGGTGCCACGTCTGCCGGCCGGAGCCGTCGGAGGTGTAGCTGCTCCACATGCCGGTGCGGACCGACTGCTGGTTGACAGAGCCGTTCGCGTTGACCTTCTCTGCCGGGCGCAGTCTGACCGTCGTGCCGGCCGGCAGGTCGAGCGAGATCTGCGGCCAGCCGGCGAAGTTTACGCCGAGGTCGACGGTGAACCTGCCGCCGCCGAGCGGGATCACGTTGGTCGGCACGAGCGTCTGCACCTGCTCGATCGGCGGCGCGTCGATGCCGCTGAGCGCGACGTTCACCGCGCCGCCGTCGCGGTCGGCCGCGGCGACCCAGCCGGCGCGATCGGCGCCCGGCTCGTTCCAGCCGGCCTGCACGCGACGGGCGTCGAACGACTCGCCGCCCCACCACCAGCTCGCCGTCGTCGGGCCGAGCGTCGTCAGCCAGTCGGTGCCGGAGGCGACCGTCTGGCGGCTGCCGTCGGTGTAGTCGATCTCGACCTGCCCGATCAGGCGCGGGCCGCCGCCGCTGCGCGTCAGCTTCGCGTAGCGGGCGTCGGACGGGTTCTGCGCGTCCCACATCCCCTGGCCCAGCTCGACGCCGACGGCGTTGGCGCCGTCACGCAGCAGTCCCGTGACGTCGTAGGTCGCGTACTCGGCCCGTCTCTCGTAGATCGTGTAGCCGGGCTGGAGGACCGCGTCGGTCACCTCGCGGCCGTTGAGGGTCGCGTGCTGGATCCCCTGGCCGGCGAGGTAGAAGCGCGCTCTGGCGACCGTCTTGCCGGGCTCGGTCGTGAACTCCTTCGCGAACAGCGGCAGGCCGTCGGGGCCCTGCGGCAGGTCGGCGGTCTGTCCGCTGAGCGATCCGACTCTGGCGAAGCTGGAGCCGTCGGCGCTGGTGAGGAGCGAGAAGTCCTCGGGGAAGTTCGGGACTCTGCCGGCCTCGGTGCGCGCGTCGGTGCGCGGCCACAGGCGGATCGTGTCGAAGCTTCTGACCGCGCCGAGGTCGAGCTGGATCCAGACGTTCTGATCCTGTCTGTCGAAGTTGCTCGACGTGAACCCCTTCGGATCGCCGTTGGTGTTGACGACGCCGTCGGTCAGCGCGACCGGGGTCCAACCGCAGCAGTTGAGGACGCTCGAACCGGTGACGGTCGCGCCTCTGGCGCGGTTGGCGTCGCCGGCTGAGGAGTCGATCGCCTCCAGCTCGGCGAGCTGGAGGTGCGGTCTGTCGGGCGCGTCGGAGGCGCCGATGCCGAGGCGCGTGACGTCGAGTCTGATGTAGCGCGCGCTCTGCGCGCCGACGCTCAGCTCGGTCGGTCTGCTGACGACGCCTCTGTCGAAGCGGGCGTTGCCGATCCAGCGACCGGCCCACTGGTCGCGCTCCAGCAGGCCCAGCTCGAAGTGGGCCGGCTCGCTCCAGGCGGAGACCTCGCCGCGCTGGTCCCACGTGCGCACCTGCCAGACGACGCGCGAGCGCGAGCCGAGCTGCGCGCCCTCCCAGGCGACGTCGCTGGTGCGTGTCGACGCGACGCGGCCGGTCGCCCACAGGTCGGCCTCACCGGCCGCGAGCTTCGCGGCGCTGGAGGCGGCGCGGATCTCGTAGGCGCTCTGCGCGGCGCCGCGCGCGCCGGCGTCGAGCCGCCAGCTGAGCGTCGGGCTCGTCACGTCGATGCCGACCGGCGCGCGCATGTCCTGCGTGCGCAGCGTCGTCGGCGTTACCTCGGCGGCCTGCGCGAGCGCGCCGGGGGCGAGCGCGCCCAGCACGACGGCAGCGGTCAACGGCAGCCGCCGCCGGCTGCGGGATGGGGACGTCATCCAGTTTCTCTCCTCGATGGATCCGACCACACGCGCGGGGGGAGACGCGTGCTTACGTTCGGCCGACCCTATAACACGCGTTCATTCGCACACAAGTCACCGTTAACGCGCGCTGACGTGCCAACGCTGCCGCGGCAGCGTTGGCACGTGGTCACTCAGCCGGCGACGAGCCCGCCGTCGATCACCAGCTCGGTCCCCGTCACGAACGCCGCGTCGTCGGAGGCGAGGTAGGCGATCGCCTTCGCGACCTCCTCCGCGCGCCCGAGCCGCCCCATCGGCTGCCGCGCGACGAGCGCCGCGCGCGTCGCCACGGGGTCGGGCGCGCTGTCGATCAGGCGGCCGACCCATGGCGTGTCGACGGTCCCGGGGCAGACGCAGTTGACGCGGATCCCGTCGCCGACGTGGTCGATCGCCATCGCCTTCGTGAGCGCGATCACCGCGCCCTTGGAGGCGCAGTAGGCGGCACGATCTCTCAGGCCGACGAGCCCCGCGATCGAGGCGGCGTTGACGATCACGCCCGAGCCCCGCTCGACCATCCCCGGCAGCACCGCGCGGCAGGTGTGGAACACACCCTTCACGTTCACGTCGAAGACGGCGTCCCACACCTCCGGCGGCGTCTCGATCACGTTCGTCGTGGAGCCGACGCCAGCGACGTTCGCGAGCAGGTCGACGCGGCCGATCTGCGCGACGGCGTCGGCGACCGCCGCGCCATCGGTCACGTCCGCGACGTGGTCGACGCCCTCGCCGGCGGCGCGGTCCAGCCCGACGACCTCCCAGCCGCGCGCGGCCAGCTCCAGCGCCGTCGCGCGGCCGATCCCGGAGGCGGCGCCCGTCACCAGCGCGACGCTCACGGCGTCACCGTGACGGTCACGTCACTGCGCAGGTCGTCGAGCACGAAGGTGAACGCCGTGTCGGCGTATCTCTGACTGATCTTCACGTATCTCCCTGTCAACGCCAGGCCGTTGAACGTGTGCGTCAGGCGGCCGCCGGAGGTGCTCGCCGCCAGCGTCCAGCCGGTCACCGGCGTCCAGTGGTCGTTGTCGGTGCTGGTCCAGACGCCGTAGTCGGCGGCCGTGAGGCGCGTCGTCGCGTCGCGGTCGCGCAGGCTGATCGAGCTGATCGACTGCCCGCTTCTGAGCGCGACGTCGAGCCCGAGGCTGCGGCTCTTGTAGTCGAGCCCGAGCGGCGGGAAGGCGCAGCTCGTGTCCCAGCCGAAGACGCGACCGCGGCTGGGATGTCTGTCCAGCTCGTTCCAGCCGGTTCTGACGATCCCGCTCGGCGCGGTCCCTCTGACGACGAGCGTGTCGCCGTTGACGACGCCGGCGCTCTGCAGCGTCGCCGTCGGGCTCAGCTGGACGCCGTTCTTCCACAGCGTCAGGCCGGCCTCGCGGCAGCTCGCCAGCGTGGCGATCGCCGGCAGCATCCCGGAGATCGTGTTGGTCGCCGTCGAGATCGTGTTGCGGCGGCCGAACGGCCACGGCCAGCCGTCGCGATCGGCGCGCATCAGGAACCAGCTCGGTCTCGCGCTCGCCTGCGCGTCGGCGGCGTCCAGCTCGTCCTCGCAGGCCGCGCCGGTCTGGTCCTGGATCACGTTGTAGGCGATGCGCGAGCCGACGCCGGGCAGGCGGCCGTAGACGGCGAGCAGCTTGTTGCCGGCGAGCGGGACGAAGTCGGGGTAGATCGAGTAGCCGCTGGTGCCGTCGGGGTTCTGCAGCGGCACGTGCCCGCTCCACGAGACGCCGCCGTCGTAGGAGACGCGGGTCATGAGCGCATTGGTGGCGGGATCGTGGCTCCCCATCACCAGCTTCGTGCGGCCGGCCGGCAGGCTCGGCGTGCACGGCGCCGTCGTGACGGCGTGGCCGGTGCCCTGCTCGATCGAGGCGTGCGGCTCGGTCCAGGTCGCGCCGTCGTCGCTCGACCACGACAGGTAGAGGTAGCGGCGGGCGGTGTTGAGCGTCGAGTCGGTCCGCATCACGGCCAGCAGACGGCCGTCGCGCAGCGCCGCGATGGAGGTCTCGGTGACGTTGTTGGGCCAGTTGCCGTTGGGGTTGGCGAAGGCCGGCGGGCCGACGTCGTCCTTGCCGATCAGGCGGTAGTCGGTGAACGTTCTGCCGCCATCGAAGGAGCGCAGCACGCCCGACTGCCACGGCGTCGCGCGCTCGACGCCGCCGGGCGTCGGCGGCGCCGCCGGGGCGCCCCAGATCGGCATCAGCACGACGCCGCTCGGCAGCTCGACGAACTTGCCGTACGTGGCGTTGTAGTACATCGGCGTCGGCAGTCTGATCGGCGCGCCGGCACCGCTCCAGGTGACGCCGTCGTCGGTCGAGCGGAGGATGTAGGTGACCGACTCGCGGTCGGTGTACGGCGTGTGCACGATCGACTCGGACGCCGCCATCAGCAGCGTCCCGTCTCTGAGGCGCGTGATGCCGAGCGCCGAGTTCGACGAGCCGTTCGCATACCAGAGCGGTCTCAGGATCTGCGTCGGCGTCGACCACGTTCTGCCCTCGTCGGTCGAGCGCGTCAACCACACGGAGGCGCCTCTGATCGAGTCGCCGTCGGTGTTGTACGTGACGAGGATGTCGCCGTTGGCGGCCCGTTCGGCGCCGACGCCGAAGGCGGTGTGCGTGCTGGCGGTGACCCAGCCTCTCTCGACGACCTGGAGGCCGGGGTCGGCGGCGGCGGGTGAGGCGCCGACGGCGGCTGTGGCTGCGGCGACGGCCGCGAGCAGCGCGGCGATGCGCGCACAGGGACGCGACCGCGCGAACGGGCGGGACGGGAGCGACATCGACTTCTCCTCTTGGTGTGGTTCTCAGCCGGCGAAGGCGTGCGCCGGCTGACCGGGCAGGTCGAGCGAAAGGGCGAAGAGATCTCCGGCGCGCGGCTGATCGGCACGCTGCGCGGGCGTCAGCCCCTCGCGCGCGGTCGTGATCCAGAGCCGGCCGCCGCCGATGGCGCAGCTCGTCACCTGGGCGGCGCCAGGCGTCGTGACGGCGCCGCGGGGGCGGCCGTCCGGGTCGTGGCGGCGCACCTCGCCGGCACCCCAGATCGCCAGCCAGATCGACCCGTC
The DNA here is from genome assembly GCF_033542075.1 of Conexibacter stalactiti. NCBI lineage: Bacteria > Bacillati > Actinomycetota > Thermoleophilia > Solirubrobacterales > Conexibacteraceae > Conexibacter > Conexibacter stalactiti. Next base: position 2,559 of record NZ_JAWSTH010000164.1, on the reverse strand, counting down.
GGCGGCGACGGCGAGCCCGTCGGGGATGCCGTCGCGGCGGTCGATCTCGATCAGCGGGCGGGGCGCGCCGAGCGCACCGGTGTCGGGGTGAAACGGCGCCGCCGAGACGATCCCGGTCGCGCTGTCGACGTGGTGGAGCGTCGTGCCGTCGGGGCTCCAGCCGAGCCCGTTGGATATCGAGATGCCGGTGCGCGCCACGTGGACGGCCCCGTCGGGCTCGACCCGGTGCAGCGCGCCGTCGGGCCGGCCGGCGCGGGAGGCGGTGCCGATCCAGAGGCGGCCGCGCGCGTCGCAGGCGCCGTCGTTGAGGACGAGGTCGGCGGCGGTTGCCGGCGGGCCCGCGGCGCCGGGCGCGACGCCTGCGCCGGGCGCGACGACCGCGATCCGTCGCTGCTCGACGCCTCGCTCGCCGAGCAGCAGCAGCGCCCCGTCGACCGCGGCGACGTGGCCCCCGCCGGTGCGCGGGACGATCGCGCTGACGCGCTGGCCGAGCGCGCGTGGCGACAGCGGGCCGCGCGCCGGGTCGAAGCGGTGCCACATCCCCGCGCTCATGTCGACCCAGTGCAGCAGCCCGGCGGCCTCGTCCCAGCGCGGTCCCTCGGCGAGCGCGGCGCCGGCGGCGAGGACCGGCTCGGCAGCTTCCGCTGAGACGCTCATCGCGCGGGCGCCTCGCCGGTCGCGGGCGGCGCGGGCACGTCAAGCTCGTCTGCCAGCCACCGCGCCGCGACCTCGCCGACCTCGCCCGGCTCGCAGTCGGCGACCGCGCCGGCCCAGCCGGCGGCGCTCGCGAGGTCCTTCGCGCCGCTGCCGGTCAGCACGACGACGACGTCGGCGTCGCGCGCCAGCCGGCCGGCAGCGGCGTCGGCCGCCGCCGCCGCGACGCCGGTCGCGGCGGCCGGCTCGACGAAGAGGCCCTCCAGCCGCGCCAGCAGCCGCTGCGCATCGAGGATCGCCTCGTCGCCGACGGCCGTCCCCCAGCCACCGCTCGCGCGCACGCCCGCGACGGCGGCGTCGCCGTCGGGCGGCGACGGCAGCTGTAACCCCGAGATCGCGGTCGTGCAGCGCTCGACGCGCGGCTGCTCCAGCTCGCCGGCAAGCGCCCGCGCGATCGGCGCGCAGCCCTCCGGCTGGGCGACGACGACGCGCGTCGGCGCGTCGGCCTGCGCGAGCCCGCGGGCGATGCAGACGCTCAGCCCGCCGCCGCCGGTCGGCACGTAGACGACCTGCGGGGCGTCCTCCTCCGCCAGCTCGTAGCCGATCGTGTCGGCGCCGCGCATGCCGTCGGGGTTGAGCGCGTTGGCGGTCACGCCGAGGAAGAGGTCGTGCTGCGCGGCGAGCCGCCGCACGGTCGCGAAGACGGCCTCGGCCGCGGCCGCGCTGCCGCCGGTGCCGATGTCGGCGACGCGCACGACGGTCGTGCCGACCGCCTGGATCGGGACGAGCTTCTCACGCGTGATCGTCGGCGTCGCCAGCAGCAGGCCGGGCAGCCCGGCGCGGGCGCCGTAGGCGCCGAGCGAGGTGCCGGCGTTGCCGGAGGAGGTCGCGATCCACCCGCGCTGGCCGCGCTCGCGCGCGAGCGTCAGCGACAGCGCCGCGATGCGGTCCTTGTAGGAGCCGGTCGGGTTGACCTGCTCGCACTTCGCGCGCAGCCGCGGCAGCCCGATCGCGACGCCGAGCCGCGGCAGCGCGACCGTCGGCGTCGCCCCCTCGCCCAGCCCGACCCAGTCGCCGGCGATCGGCGGCAGGCGGTCGGCATAGCGCGAGAGGCCGCTCACCACGCGACCGGCTCCGGCGCGATCAGCGCGATCGCGTCACCGGCCGCGACGCGCGCGTCGCGGCGCACGTACATGACGATCCCGTCGCACGGCGCGGCGATCGCCGTCGGCGGCGCGTCGTGATCGTCATCGCCGAACAGCTCCGCGAGCGGATCCCCGGCGCGCACGGCGGCGCCGGCGCGCGTGCGCGTCACGAGCGTGCCGGCGGCCGGCGCGGCCGGCGAGCGGTCGAGGTCGCCGTCGCCGCCGCGCACGATCCGGCGCGAGGCCGGGAGGAGTGCGGGATCGGGTCCCTCCTGAGGACCCAGACCCGCAGTCATGTCGGGTGCGGGCAGCGTCAAGCCGAGATCGGCGAGGACCGCGAGCACGCCGCCGACGAGCGCGTCCAGCTCGGCGCCGCGGACCTCGCCGCCGCCGCCGGCCTCGACGTAGATCGCGGGGATCCCGCGGTCGCGCGCGGCCGACAGCGTGCGGCCCGGGCCGATCTCGTCGTGCGCCCACGTCAGCGGTGCGGCGAAGGCGCGCGCGGCTGCCTCGGCGCCCGCGGCGACGGCGGGATCGCCGCCGGCGAGAAAGCCGCAGAAGAGCGGCATCGCCCCGGCGCGGCCGGCCGAGTGAAGGTCGATCACGAGGTCGGCGCCGTCGATCAGCTCGCGCTCGATCGCGGCGGCGATCGCGGCGGTGGGGGCGGCGCCGCCCCCATCCGGCGCGCCGTCGCGCGCGCGGGCAGCGCCGGGCTGCGCGGAGGCCCCGAACGCCCGCGCGAGGTTGCCGCCGTCGGCCG
>NZ_JAWSTH010000163.1:0-9063 GCF_033542075.1 Conexibacter stalactiti | reverse complement strand
CGCCGCCGCGGCCGAGCAGGCCGCGACCGGCCGGCGCGTGCTGGCGCTCGTCGCCGCCGACGGCGCGCTGCCGCCGGCCGCCCCCGACGCGCCGCTGCCGGACGGGATCCGCCCGCTCGGCGCGGTCGTGCTGGCGGAGCGGCTGCGCAACGACGCCGACAAGACGGTCGCGTTCTTCGGCAGAGAAGAGGTGGCGCTGAAGGTGCTGTCGGGCGACAACCCGGCGACCGTCGGCGCGATCGCTCGCGATGCCGGAATCCCCGCCCAGTCGGATGCGCTGGACGGCGGCGCGCTGCCGGAGGACGACGCCGAGCTGCTGAGCGCGGTGCGCGCGGCACCGGCGATCGGGCGGATCTCGCCGGAGGACAAGGCGCGCGTCGTGCGCGTGCTGGCCGAGGACGGCGAGTACGTCGGGATGCTCGGCGACGGCGTCAACGACGTGCCGGCGCTGAAGGGCGCGCGGCTGGCGATCGCGCAGGGCAGCGGCACGCAGATGGCGCGCTCGGTCTCCGACCTCGTGCTCGTCTCGGGCGAGTTCGACGAGGTCCCGAGAATGGTCCACGAGGGCCGCCAGATCCTGCGCAACATCCAGCGCGTCGCGCGGCTGTTCGTGACGAAGGCCGTCTTCACCGCCTTCCTGCTGATCACGATCGCGATCCCCAGCGGCGTCTTCCCGCTGCTGCCGCGCCAGTTCACGCTCGTCTCGTCGCTGACGATCGGCATTCCCGCCTTCTTCCTCGCGCTCGCGCCGTCGACCGGCCCGTGGCGGCCGGAGGGCTTCCTGAAGGCGATCGCGCGCTTCTCGCTGCCGGCGGGCATCGCGACCGGCGCCGGGATCCTCGTCGCCTACCTGCTCGCGCGTCACGGCTTCGACGCGTCGCTGGAGGAGGGGCGGACGGTGACCGTCGCGACCGTCACGGCCTCCGGCCTGGCGATCGTGATGGTGCTCGAGGATGAGCCCGGCAAGCGGCGGCTGGTCGTCGCCGGGCTCTGCGCGCTGATGGCGCTCGGCTTCCTGCTCGTCTGCGCGATCCCCGTCGCGCGCGACTTCTTCGACCTCGCCGACCCGACTGGCGGGATGGCCGCGGCGTGGGCGATCGGGACGGTCGTGACGCTGACGCTGCTGGCGGCGGCACTGCGGCTGGTGAAGCTGCTCGACGCGCGCGCCGAGCGCGCGTCGGCCGCCGGCACGCGCTGACGCCCGGGCTGCCGCGCGCTGAGCCCGCCGCACGCGCGGACATCAGCGCCCACTTCGTGCCGCGCCGAGCAGGACCAGCGTCCCCGAGCGCGAACTGTCCCGCCATGGGTGCCGATGCACGCCCCGCGTCGCTTGCGCGGACGGTCTTCACGACGACGATCACGGTCGTCGCGGTCGTCGCCGGCCTCTACCTCGTCTACCTGCTGCGCAAGCCGATCGGCTGGCTGCTGATCGCCGGCTTCATCGCGGTCGCGCTGTCGGGCCCCGTCGCGCTGCTGCAGAGATGGATGAAGCGCGGCCTCGCGATCACGTTGACGTTGATCGGCGTGCTGCTGATCCCCTGCGCGGTGATCGCGATCGTCGTTCCGCCGCTGGTCAAGGAGGGCTCCAAGCTGGTCGAGTCGCTGCCCGACTACGCGCGCGAGTTCACCCAGTACGTGAACGAGAACGAGCGGCTGCAGAGACTCAACGACGAGTACGACATCACCAGAAAGGTGCAGGACTGGGCGAACGACCTGCCGTCGAGAATCGGCGACGCGGCGGAGCTGCTCGGCAACCTCGGCGTCGGGATCGTCAACTCCGTCTTCGCCGCGGTGACGATCTTCATCATGGTCGCGTTCATCCTCGGCTCCGGACCGCGCTGGATCCGCAGCCTGCTCGCGCTCCAACCGGACGACCGCGCCAGACGACTGGGCGCGACGTTCGAGAGCATGGGGCAGGCGGTCGGCGCCTATGTCGCGGGCGCCTTGTTCCAGGCGTTGATCGCAGGGATAACCACCTTCATCGTCTTGACGATCCTGGGGATCCCATTCGCGGCGCCACTCGCTGTCCTGACGGCGCTGTTCGACCTGATCCCGATGGTCGGCGCGACGCTCGGCGCCGTCGTCGTCGGCATCGTCACCGTCTTCGCCGACTTCCCGATCGACACGATCATCTGGGTGATCTGGGCGATCGTCTACCAGCAGGTCGAGAACAACGTGATCCAGCCGCGGATCCAGAACCGCGCCGTCGGCGTCCACCCGTTCGGGGTGATCTTCGCCGTCCTCTGCGGCGGCACGCTGCTCGGGGTGCCGGGCGCGCTGCTGGCGGTGCCGGTCGCCGCCTCGCTGCAGATCGCCGCCAGAGACTGGTGGGACTGGCGAACCGCGCGCAAGATCGAGCTGCCCGGCGGCGTCACGCCGGATCTCGCCCGGCCGGGCGACCCGCCCGCCGCGCCGGCGAGCTGAGCGGGCCACGCGCCCGCTGACCGCCGCCGCGAGCTAGCATCTGCGGCATGGCCGCGACGAACGACTTCGTGTGGGCGACGCAGCTGTCGCTCGGGACAGAGCTGACCCCGCGCTCGATGGGTGCCCAGCTGGTGCGCTCGGAGCTGTCGCTCTTCACCGAGATCGTCGACGTGCTGCCGGCCTCCAGAGCCGACACCGTCGTCGTCGTGCACGCCGGCCCGGCCCGGCCCGCCGCTTGGCGCGCCGAGCTGGAAGAAGCCGGAATCCTCTAGCCGCGTAGCCGCGCGCCGCGCGGCTCAGCAGCCGCTCAGAACGCCCACAGCTGCGGCACGAGCAGCACCGCGACGACGAAGAAGAGCCCGAGGAAGGGCAGCCCGAAACGCCAGTAGTCGCCGAAGCGGTAGCCGCCGGGTCCCATCACGATCATGTTGCCGGGCGTCGAGATCGGCGTCAGGAACGAGGCGGCGCAGGCGACCGCGACGCTCATCAGCACCGGCTGCGGCGAGATCTCCAGCTCGGCGGCGGCCGACAGCGCGACGGGGATCAGGATCAGCGCGGTCGCGGTGTTGCTGACCGCCACCCCGAAGGCGGCGGCGACGACGAACAGCGCGGCCAGCAGCAGGTAGGGGCTGGAGCCGCCGACGACGTCGACGAGGATGCCGCCGATGTCGTCGGCGGCACCGGTCGTCTCGATCGCGCCGGAGACGGGGATCAGCCCGGCGATCAGGATCACCGTCGGCCACGAGACGGCGCGGTACGCCTGCTCCTCGTCGATCGCGCCGAGCACGACGAGCGCCATCGCCGCGATCAGACCCGCGGCGGCCGCCGGGACGACGCCGGTCGCGAGCGCGATCACGAAGAGGGCGCCGACGACGAGCGTGCGCCGCGCGCCGGGGCCGAGCGGCACGACCTGCCGCCGCACCGCCGCGGGCGGGTCGACGACGAGCACCTCGTCGGCGTCGAGGCGCTCGTCGAGCGCGCTCCAGGAGCCTTCCAGCAGCACCACGTCGCCGGCGGCGAGCTCGACGTCCTCGGACTCCGGCTCGTCCCCGTTGCGCTGGATCGACAGCACGACCAGCTCGCCGCTCTCGGTCGTCATGCCGGGGAAGACCGCTTGGCCGATCAGCGGCGAGCGCGGCGGGATCACGACCTCGGCGACGCCGACCTGGCGCGTGAAGAGCGCTTCGGGCACCTCGCGCGCGGCCGACTTCGGCGCGATCCCGTACTGGTCGGCGAGCGTCTGCGCATGTTTGCTGAGGTCAGGCGGCAGCGAGCGCGCGCGGCGGTCCGGCAGCAGCCGCTGGCCGAGCAGCAGCGCCAGCCCGACGCTGCCGGCCGCGAGCGGGAGGCCGACGAGCGCGAACTCGAAGAAGCCGAAGTGGCCGACGCCGGCGTCGGCCGCCGCCTCGGAGGCGAGGATGTTGACCGGCGAGCCGGTCAGCACCAGCAGCGAGCCGGCGTGGGCGCTGAAGGCGAGTGGCATCAGCAGCTTCGACGGGCTGCGGCCGATGCGGGTCGCGATCACGACCATCATCGGGACCAGCGCGGCGACGGCGCCGTTGGGGGTGATCAGCGCGGCCAGCAGCGCGCTCAGCACGAGCACGAACGTGACCAGCCGGGTCGCGTCGCCGGCCGCGGCGCCGACGAGCCGCTGCCCGGCCCAGGTCGTGACGCCGGTCGCGTCGAGCGCCTCGCTGAGGATGAAGAGCGAGGCGATGAAGAGGACGGTCGGGTCGCCGAAGCCGGCCAGCGCCTCCCCGAGCGACAGCACGCCGGTCGCCGACAGCGCCAGCGCCGCGCCGAGCGCGACGACGGCGACGGGGAGGCGGTTCCAGACGAACAGCGCGACGGCGACCGCCAGGACCAGCAGCGTGACCGTCGCGTCATCCACGCTGGGCGCCGGTCAGCGGACCGGCCAGCCCGGCCCGAGCGGGATCCCGAGCAGATACCACGCGACGAAGAACAGCGTCCAGGCGATCGTCAGCACGACCGTGTACGGGATCATCAGCGCGATCACCGTGCCGATGCCCGCGTCGCGCTGGTAGCGCTGCGCGAAGACGACCATCAGCGCGAAGTACGGCATCAGCGGGGTCAGCACGTTCGTCGGCGAGTCGCCGACGCGGTAGGCGGCCAGCACCGTCTGCGGCTCGATCCCGAGCCGCAGCATCAGCGGCACGAAGATCGGCGCGAGGATCGCCCACTTGGCGATCTTCGCCGGGATCAGGACGTTGACGAGGATCGTCACGACCATCACGCCGAGCAGCAGCCAGAGATCGCCGAGGTCGAGCTCCTCGAGGATGTCGCCGAGCCAGACGGCCGCGACCTGCGCCATGTTGCTGAAGTCGAAGTACGCGATGAACTGGGCGATCAGCAGGAAGAGGAAGAGCAGGCTGACGAGGCTCGCCCACGATCTCGTGATCATCCCCAGCACGTCGTCACTGCCTCTGATCGTGCCGACGACGCGGCCGTAGGCGATCCCGGCGGCGAGGAAGGCGGCCGAGATGATCACGATCAGGCTGCTCATGAAGGGCGAGTCGCCGATGATGTCGCCGGTCTCCGGGTTGCGCAGCGGCGCGCCCGAGGGCAGCGTCAGCAGCGCGACGACGGCGAGCACCGCGAGCACCGCGATGCCGGCCCAGCGCAGCCCCTTCGCCTCCAGCGCCGCGTCGACCGCCTCGCCCTCCTCGCGCGCAAGCTCCTCCTCGTCGGCGAGGCTGCGATCCCATCTGCCCAGCCGCGGCTCGACGATCTTCGTCGTCACGAGCGCGATCACGATCGTCAGGAAGATCGTGCAGGCGGCGCCGAAGTAGAGGTTGGAGACGAGGTCGATTCTCGTCGTCGGGTCGACGAGCGCGGCCGCCTCGTTGGTGATGTCGGTGATGACGGCGTCGGCCGGGACGATCAGGATGTTGACCCCGAACGCGGCGCTGACCGCGCCGAAGCCGGCCGCGATCCCCGCGAGCGGATTGCGCCCGACGCTGAGGAAGGCGGTCGCGGCGAGCGGGATCAGGACGAGGTAGCCGGCGTCGGCGGCGATGCTCGAGACGATCCCGACGAAGACGATGATGAAGGTCAGCGAGGCCGCGGTCGAGATCGCGACGAGCTTGCGGATCAGGCCCCCGACCAGCCCCGACAGCTCGGCGACGCCGACGCCGATCATCGCCACGAGGATCACGCCGATCGCGGTGAAGCCGAGGAAGTTCGGCACGAACGAGGTGAACATGAAGCGGATGCCGTCGACCGTCAGCAGCCCTCTGACGGAGAAGGTCTCGGTCACGACCTCGTACTGCTCCGGCGCGTTGTCGTACGGCAGCGAGCTGACGCCGTTGAGGCTCTGCTCGACCGCGGTGCCGCCCGGCTCGACGACCTCGCTCGTGATGCTGACGCCGATCCAGTCGAGCAGCTGCGACAGCACGATCACGCCGATGCACAGCCCGAGGAAGAGGATCGCCGGGTTGGGGACCTTGTTGCCGTTGCGCTCGATCCAGGCCAGCGCGCGCTGCGTGAAGCCGCCCTCGCGCTCGCCGAAGCCGCCGCTGCCGTCGACGTGCTCGCTCGTGGCGCTCATCGCGCGCTCCCGTCACCCGTGAACGCGGCGGCATAGCGGCCGAGGAAGTCGGCCTCGGCGATCGTCGCGCGCTCGAACTCGTCGAGCAGCAGCCGCTCGTCGGGGCCGTGGATGTTGGCGAAGCCGTCGGTCGTGCCGACCAGCAGCGCCTCGGCCTGCGGCAGCGCCTGCGCGAGCGCGCTGACGATCGGGATCGAGCCGCCGCTGCCGGCGAGGATCGCGTCGCGGCCCCACGCTTCCGACCACGCCTCGCGCGCGGCCGTGTAGGCCGGGCCGTCGGTCTTCGCCGCGAAGCCGTTGCCGGTCGCGCCGGGCCGCACGTCGAGCTCGATCCCGTACGGCCGCTGCGCGCGCAGGTGCTCGATCACGGCGGTCTGCGCCTCGACGGCGTCCTGCTCCGGGTGGACGCGCACGTTGAGCAGGGCGCGCGCGTACGGCGAGACCGCGTTGACGGCGCCGTCGACCGACGGCACGTCGATGCCGGTGACGGTGATCGCCGGGCCCGACCAGACGCGCGAGCCGAGCCCGCCGGTGCCGATCAGCGGCATCCCGTCGAGGATCGTGCCGAGCTCGCGGAAGTCGGCCTCCGGCTGCGCCGGCCCGGCCCACTCGTTGCGCCGCAGGCCGGCGACGGCGACGTCGCCGGCGTCGTCATGCAGCGAGGCGAGCGCCTTCAGCAGCGCCAGCAGCGCGTCGGGGGCGGCGCCGCCATAGAGGCCGCTGTGCTTGCCGGATGCGAGCGTGCGCGTCTCGACGGTCACGTTCGCCATCCCGCGCAGCGCGGTCGTCAGCGTCGGCTGGCCGGGGCGGATGCTGCCCATGTCGCCGATGATCAGCGCGTCGGCCTGGAAGCGGCCGGGGTCGGTCGGCGGATAGGTGCCGAGCGCGCCGCTGCCGATCTCCTCGTAGCCCTCGATGCAGAGCTTGATGCCGACGGGCGGCCGGCCGCCCCAGGCGCGCAGCGCGCCGACGTGGGCGATCACGTTCGACTTCGTGTCGGCGACGCCGCGCCCGACGAGCGCGCCGTCGCGCTCGGTCGGCTCGAACGGCGGCGAGCTCCACTGCGACAGGTCGCCGGCCGGCACGACGTCGTAGTGGCTGTAGAGCAGGACCGTCGGCGCGCCGGGCGGCGCAGGGATCTCGCCGGTCACGACGGGAGCGGTGTCGGGCAGGTCGAGCCGGTCGACGGCGACCCCGGCGTCGGCGAACAGCCGCGAGGTCAGCTCAAAGGCGTCGAGCAGCGGCTGATCGATCTGGCCCGGAACGGATACGGATGGGATCCGCACCAGCGCCTCGAGATCTCGGCGCAGCTCCGGCATCAGATCCCGCACCCGCGTTGCGACGTCGCGACCTTCCATGCCCCCTGCTTTCTGGATCGGATTCGACCGACTGCAGGGAGAACATGTCAGACCGCCGACCTAGGATCAACTTTCCCCTGCGCGGCGGGCGACCGGCCTCGGCGGGGACACGCCGATCCGCTGCCGAAGCGCCAACAGCCGCTCAGCAAGCGGGCGATCGGGAACCCTCGCCTGAGAGTCAGCTTTTGCGAGGAATGGACAACTCTTGCGGGATCTCTCGGCAGGTACGCGCGGTGATCTGCTGCGCGGAGTCGCGACCGGCGCGGCGGCGGCGGGTGGGGTCGCGGTCGCGCTGCTGGGCATGCCGCGGCCGGCGACCTCGGCACCGGCGCCGTCGGCGCAGCAGGACCGCGAGATCCTCCAGCTGGCGCTGCTGCTCGAACGGGTGCAGGCCGGCTTCTACGCCGAAGCGCTCGCGCGCCTGCCGCTGCGCGGCGAGCTGCGCCAGTTCGCGCGCGTCGTGCACGGCCACGAGCAGGCGCACGTCGCGGCGATCGAAGCGGCGCTCAGAGGCGCCGCCGGGCCGGCGCCCGCGCTCGACCTCGCGCAGGCGACCGCCGACCTCGACAGCTTCCGCGCGACAGCGGCCGCGCTCGAGGACCTCGTCGTCGGCGCCTACAACGGGCAGGCGACCAACCTCACGCCGGCGACGCTGAGCGAGGTCGCGCGGATCGCCTCCGTCGAGTCGCGTCACGCCGGCTGGGCGCGCGCGATCGCCGGTGAGCTGCCGGCACCGGACGCCGTCGATCCGTTGCCCGACGAGCAGGAGGTCCGCGACCAGCTCGACGCGCTGGGGCTGCTGAAGGGCTCGCCGTGACGCCGCTCGACAGATTGCTCCCATTCGACCGCGACGGGGCGCTCGCGGAGACGTTCACGCGCCTGCAGCTGCTGCGCGGCACGGCCGCCGTGCTCGGCGGCGCGGCGGTCGGCGCGGCGCTCGCCGCCGGTTCCGCGTCGGCGGCGTCGGCGGCGGGCGACATCGCGATCCTCGACTACGCGCTGACGCTCGAGGAGCTGCAGGCCGCCTTCTACAGCGAGGCGGAGCACGCGGGCGCGCTCGACGGGGCGCTCGCACGCCAGGCGACGGTCGTCGGCGCGCACGAGCGGGCGCACGTGGTCGCGCTGCGCAGAGTGCTCGGCGGGCACGCGAGCGCCAGACCGGCATTCGACTTCCGCGGCGTCACCGAGCGGCCGGAGCAGTTCCGCGAGACGGCGGTCGCGTTCGAGGATCTCGCCGTCGCGGTCTACAAGCACGAGGCGCCGCGCATCGCCAGCCGCGAGTATCTCGCCGCCGCGATCGCGATCCACTCGGTCGAGGCGCGTCACGCCGCGTGGATACGTCGCCTCGCCGGGATCCTGCCGGCCGCGCACGCCTTCGACGAGCCGCTTGCGAGAGCGAGAGCGATGGAGCTGGTCTCCTCGACCGGCTTCATCGTCGCGCGGGCGAGAACGGAAGGGAGGAGCGCGCCACGCTTCACCGGCTGAGTCGGCGCCGCGGTTCGCTCGTCGGACTCGCGTTCGCGGCAGGTCTCGCGGCCGCGACGGTCGTCGTCGTGGTGGAGCGCTCGCCGCGCGCGACCGCCCGCGGCGAGCTGTCGGCGCCGCTGCCGCCGTCAGCGCGGCCGTTCGCGATCCCGGTGCCGATGCGGCTGATGGCGGGCGGCGCGCCGGCGCGCTGGGCGCCGGTCGCGCGGGCGGCGGTCGCACGCGCGG
>NZ_JAWSTH010000162.1:0-9178 GCF_033542075.1 Conexibacter stalactiti | reverse complement strand
AGCGCGGCGTGCCCGCGGCCCGCCGTGCCCGCCGCCCGCCGCGCCGGCCCCGTGCGCCGCTACGCCGCCATCGCGCGCGGCTGCACGGCCTCGCCGGCGAAGACGCGCGCGAGCACGCCGACGTGGGTCGCCAGCGCGTCGAGGTCGTCGGAGGCGGTCGGGCCGTGGAGGCCGACAACCAGGCGCGTGACGGTCAGCAGGCCAGGGCTCGCGATCGCGCCGTCCTCCAGGCTGCCGATGTAGTTCTTGTGCATCCCCGTGCGCTCGGCGAGCACCGCCCGTGTCAGCTCGCGCCGTCGTCGCAGCAGCCTCAGCGCGCGACCGAGTGCAGCGGCGCCGGGCTCCTGTGCGGGCGGCGCCGGCGCGGTCCGCGGCGGCACGCCTGCCGGCAGCGGCCGCACGAAGCTCTCGGCGAGCACCGCGACGCTGACGTCGAGCGCGCGCGCGAGGCGGTTGGCGGTGGCGAGCCCGGGGTTGGCGATCGTGCCGCGTTCGAGCGCGCCGAGGTAGTTGCGGTGCAGTCCCTCGCGTGCTGCGAGGTCGCGCTGGGTGATCCCGGCAGCGGTGCGCAGCGTGCGCACCACGGCGCCGAACGACTCAGCGCCGCCGACGTCGTCGGCCCCCGTCGGAGTGGTGAGGAGCGTGAGAGAGGGCATCGTGGCGCATGCTCGCTTCCACCGTTCGCTGCCGCTAGTCCCCGCCGGAACGTTCCGCGTGCTGAATACTCAGCGCTAGGTATGAGTTTGGGAAGAAGAGCTGCTCGCTTCAATCAGCCCGTGATCCAGTGCGTATCGCACCAGTTCGGCGCGTGATGAGCGCCGCACCTTCTGCTGGATGTGGGCGCGATGCGACTCCACGGTCCGCACGCTCAGGAACAGCTGCTGTGCGATCTCGCTGTTCGTGTGCCCCAGCGCGATCAACCGCAGCACCTCCAGCTCACGCGCGGTGAGGTCGTCGGGCGGGCCGCTCGGCGGCGGCTCGGCGGCCATCTTCGCGCCCAGCTCAGGGTTCAGATACGTGCGGCCGTCGCGCGCCAGCCGCACCGCCTGCACCAGCTCGTCGTCGGCCGCCTCCTTCAGCACGTAGGCGCGCGCACCGGCGCGCAGCGCCTCGCGCGCGAAGGCCGGATCCTGCTGCATCGTGAGCACGACGATCGCCGTCTCGGGCAGGTCGGCGACGATCCGCGGGATCGCCTCGAGGCTCGGCTCGCCCGGCATGTTGAGGTCGAGCACGAGCACGTGCGGATGATGGGCGCGGACGGCGCGGATCGCGGTCTCGACGTCGCCGGCCTCGCCGACGACGTCGATGCCGGGCTCGGCGTCGAGCACCAGCCTCAGGCCGGCGCGCACCACGCGATGGTCGTCCGCGAGCACGACGCGGATCTCTTTCTGCTCGCCGCTGGTCACGTTCGTGACGATAGCCGCGCGGCGGCGCGAGCGGCAGGCGCGGGCACCACCAGACCGTCTCCGTGGGAACTACGGATCTGCGCCGTTCGTGTGCGCGCAGGCACCGACGGCGCCGATCACGGGTACTAGCGTCGCAGACACCGAATCGCAAACCGCAGGACAGGAGGTCCCCAGATGGCCAGCACGACGACGAAGCGAGTAGCGGCGGCGGCCGTGGGAGTGGCAGGCGCCGGTCTGGTGGCCAAGCGCGCGCTCGGCTCCGACGAGGTTCGCTTCGCGCGCATGGGCGGCAACTCGATCGCCGCGCCCGACGCGGCCGGCTGGGTCACCGACTTCCTCAACGCCGCCTACTACGCGCGCGAGCCCGGGCAGCGCGACGTCGACGACCTGCGGCTGGCCTTCGCGATCGTCACGACCCGCTGGCAGCGCGGCGGGCGGCGGCTGCACGCGCACGACGTGCTCGCCTTCCATCGCGCCTTCGGGCGCCGCCGGCTGCACGTCGGCACCGGTGACGGCGGCGCGCGCCGCGGCACGCTCGACCGCGATCAGCTGCTGGCCGGCGCGGCGAACCTGTTCGGCGACTGGTTCCCGGAGGCCTACGCGGACGAGGCGCGGCGCGGCTGGGGCGTCGTCTTCGAGAGCCCGGCCGAGAAGGCCGCGTACGTGCCCGAGCGGCGGCTCGCGCTCGCCAAGCTCGGCGAGCTGACGCCGGCCGCCAAGCCGCCGGCCGAGCAGGTCTGGCACACGTACGACCCGGTCGAGGTGCCCAACGCCGACGCGATCGTCGCCGCGCTGACGCAACCCGAGACGTGGCCCGACTACGCGACCGCGATCGGCCGCTTCACGCCGCTGCGCAGCGGCGGTCTCGCGGGGCAGACGTTCGAGATCGAGGTTGCCGCGCAGCCGGTCGAGAAGGCGCCGATCTTCACGCGCGGCTACGTCACGATCACGCGCTTGGTGACGCACGCCGACGCGGACGCGCTCGGCGCCTACGTCGCCGAGCTGAACGAGAAGATGGTGCGGCTCGGCCGCGACGAGCCGCAGCCGGTCCCCGACGACGCGACGCCGCTGGTCGGCTTCGACCTGACCACGCATGCCGGCCACTTCATGGGCCGCGGCAACAACCGCCTGCTGCTCTACACGCAGGGCGGCAAGGCGTACGTGCGCGCGGCCGGCACCTGGGACGACATGCCGTGGCATCTCGACCAGGCCTACAAGCGCGCCGGCGCCGACGCGCAGGCGGCCTTCTGGGGCGAGGGCGCGCCGGAGGAGAGCCTGCTGCACCAGCTGGCGCTGCGGACGGCGCCGAGGCCGGCTATCGCCGCCGCCGCGAAGCCGGCCGGCGGCGACGACACGCCCGAGGCGGCGAGATGAGCGCGCCGACGCGCGCCGACGCGGTCGTCGTCGGCGGCGGCCCGAACGGCCTCGCGGCGGCGATCGCGCTCGCCGAGGCCGGCCGTGACGTGCTGCTGCTGGAGGCGCGCGAGCGGCTCGGCGGCGCCGTCGCGACGCAGGAGCTGACGCTGCCGGGCTTCCACCATGACGTCTTCTCCTCGGTCTATCCGGCCGCGGCCGCCTCGCCGGTCTTCGCGCGCCTGCCGCTCGCCGACCACGGCCTGCGCTGGGTCCAGCCGCAGCACCCGATGGCCCACCCGCTGGCCGACGGCGGCGCGGCCGTGCTCGCGCGCGACCTCGACACGACGGCGGCCAGCCTCAACGTGCTCGCCCCCGGCGACGGCGACCGCTGGCGCGAGCTGGCGGGGCCGTACCTGGCGAGATTCGGCGCGCTGCGCGAGACGATGCTCGGCGGCTTCCCGCCGGTCGCCGGCGGCGCGAAGCTGCTCGCCGGGCTGGGGCTGGAGGGGATGCTGGAGTTCACGCGGCTGCTGCTCGCCTCGGCCGAGGCGCTCGGCGCTGAGCTGTTCGGCAGCGACGGCTCGAAGGCATGGCTGTTCGGCGCGGCGCTGCACGGCGACGTGCCGGTCGGCGGCGCCGGCAGCGCGATCTCGGGGCTCTACCTGAACCTGCTCGGTCACGCCGTCGGCTGGCCCAGCCCCGAGGGCGGCGCGGCACGGCTGACCGACGCGCTCGCCGGCCACCTGCGCGCGCTCGGCGGCGAGACACGCACCGGCGCGCGCGTCGACGGGGTGGAGGCGGCCGGCGGCCGCGTCACCGGCGTGCGGCTGGAGGACGGCAGTCGCGTCGAGGCGGCGACGGTGATCCTCGACACGACCCCGCACGCGCTCGTCGAGCTGGCCGGCGCGGCGCTGCCGGCCGACTACGTGCGCAAGCTCGCGCGCTTCCGCTACGGGCAGGCGACGCTGAAGCTCGACTGGGCGCTCGACGGCCCGATCCCGTGGGAGGCGCCCGACGTGCGCGGCGCCGGCACCGTTCACGTCGGCGGTGACGCGAGCGAGATCCGCTCCGCGCTGCTGGAGGTCGAGGCCGGCCGCATGCCGGCGAGACCGTTCCTGCTCGCGGGCCAGCAGTCGGTCGCCGACCCGACGCGCGCGCCGGCCGGCAAACACACGGCGTGGGCGTACACGCATGTGCCGCGTCAGTTCGACCTCGACGGCGCGATCGACGCGGCCGAGGCGCAGATGGAGCGGTTCGCGCCCGGCTTCCGCGACCTCGTGCTGAGACGTCACGTGCTCGCCCCGCGCGACCTCCAGGAGCGCAACGCCAACCTCGTCGGCGGTGACGTCGGCGGCGGCTCCTACGCGCTCGACCAGCTCGTCTTCCGCCCGCTGCCGTCGCTGAGCCCGTACCGCACGCCGCTGCGCGGTCTCTACATCGGCAGCGCGTCGACCTTCCCCGGCGGCGCGGTGCACGGCGTGCCCGGCAACGCGGCGGCGAAGGCGGCGCTCAACGACGCGCGGCTGCGGCGGATCGTGCCGCCGCTGCCGCCGTTCGCGCGCGGGGTTGCGAAGCGGCTGCCGCGGGCGCGCTAGGCGGTCCGGCGGCGGCGGTCGTCGCGCAGGCGGTCGAGCAGACGGGCGCCGGCGGCGTCGGTGCCGAGGGAGTGGGTCGCGCTCTGCAGCAGCGCGACTCCGCAGCCGGTGTCACGCTCGAACGCGACGAACGATCCGAAGCCGCCGGTGCCGCCGTCGTGCCAGTGGATCTCGCCGTGATCCGCGGTCGCCGCTCTCACCATCCAGCCGAGCGCGATCTGCTCTCTCGCGATGCGGCCAGCGGCGCGTCGCGGCTGCTGCGAGCGCTCCAGCGCCTGTGCCAGCGGCGTCGCGGCGGGGTCGAGCTGGGCGCGCAGGAAGCGCTCGATGTCACGCGCGGTCGAGCGGATCCCGCCGGCACCTGCGAGCGCCGCGAGGTGCCACGGCGGCACGGGCAGACCGGCGCGGTCGTGGCCTTGCACGGGTGTCAGCGCGACGCTCGTGCTGGTGAGGCCGAGCGGCGCGCAGATCCGCTCGCGCAGCAGCGTCTCGTAGTCGCTGCCGGCCGCGCGCGAGAGCACGTGGCCGAGCAGGCCGACACCGAGATTGGAGTAGCGGAACCGTCTGTTCGAGCGCACCCGCACGTGCCGCAGCGAACGCTCCACGCGCACGCCCTCCCAGCGCGCGTACGGATCGGTCGGCGACGTGAAGGCGGCGAGCAGCAGCGAGCCCGGCAGCCGCGGCAGACCGGCGGTGTGGGTGGTGAGGTCGAGCAGCGTGATCGCCCCGACGCGCGCCGGGAGGCCCGGCAGGTGGCGGTCGAGCGGATCGTCGAGCGCGACGACGCCCGCGCCGGCGAGGTCGGCGAGCAGCAGGCCGGTGAAGACCTTCGAGACCGAGCCGATCTCGACGATCGCGCCGGCGTCGAGCGCGTTGCCGCCCGGCGCGGTGCCGTCGCTCCCGTCGCTCCCGCGCACCGCGACCGCGCTCTCGTCGCCGCTGATCGTGACCGCCCAGATGCTCGCCGCCGCCGGCACGAGCCGCTTCGCGTCGAGCTGGTCGCGGACCGCCGCCGCGATGCTGCTGGCGGACGCCTCCACCGCGCCGGGCATCTCGCCCGGCACGGTGGAGGCGCCCGCCGAGGCGCTGACGAGCCCCGTCTGCGCAGGCGGCAGCGCACGTGCATGCCAGTGGCCGCGCACTCGTCGCGCGAGCACCAGCACGACGCCGGCCGCGAACGCGATCGCGCCGCCGTCACGCAGCTCGTCGGAGCCGGCGACCGCGCCCGCGAGCGCGAGCGGCGCGCCGAGCCACAGGAGCGGTCCGCGAATCCGGTCGAGCAACATGGCCGCACCATATGGAACGGATCTGTGTCGCTTGGTACGGCTGGCTCGACGGCGACCGGGCGGTCGTCCCCTCAGCGCCGCGGCGTCGAGGCGGCGGCGCTCGCCGTCACCGCCGCAGCGCGGGCGTCGGCGCGGGCGGGGCGACCGGCGCGACGCGGATGCGCGCGTCGACGATGACCGCGCCGTCGGCGTGCACCACGACCGGGTTGCAGTCCAGCTCGACGACCTCCGGATGAGCCTCGACGAGCGCGCTGACGCGCAGCACGACCTGCTCCAGCGCGGCCACGTCGACGACCGGCGCGCCGCGGTAGCCCTCCAGCAGCGGGTAGGTCCCCAGCTCGCGCACCATGTTGCGGGCGCCGCGGTCTGTCACCGGCGTCAGTCGCACCGCGACGTCTCTCAGCAGCTCGACGGCACGTCCGCCGAGGCCGCACGCGACGACCGGGCCGAAGACGGGATCGGTCGTCGAGCCGACCAGCAGCTCGATCCCGCTCGGCGCCATCGCCTGCACCAGCCACCCCTCCAGCGGTGCTCCCGCCGCGGCGAGCTGTTCGCGCATCCGCTGCGCGGCGCGCTTGACCGCGGTCGGCCCGGAGAGGTCGAGTCGCACGCCGCCGCGGTCGGACTTGTGCAGCAGGCCGGGGGAGATCGCCTTCAGCGCGACGCGGCCGCCCAGCTCGGTCGCGGCGCGAGCCGCCGCGGTCGGGCTGCGAACGACCCGCTGCGGTGCCAGCGGCAGTCCATGGCAGGCGAGCAGGTCATGCGTCTGCAACGGGTCGAGCCATCCGCCGTCACGGTCCGCGGCGAGTGCGCTGGCGACGATCGCGGAGGCCTCGTCGGCGCGCGCGCCGGGGAAGTCGGGCACACGGCCGTGCGGCGTGCGCCGCCAGCTCGCGTGCTCGGCGGCCCGCGCCAGCGCCCGCGCCGCGTCCTCGGGATAGCGGAAGACCGGCAGCGTCGCGTCGGGCGCTCCGCGAGGATCGCTCCCGCCGCCGCCCGCGACCGAGTCTCCCGTCATGAAGACCGACAGCAGCGGCAGCCGCCCGCCGAGCGCGCCGGCGGCCCCGCGCAGCGCCCGCGCGACGTCCTCGGCGCGCGCGAACGGGCGCGCGACGAAGACGGCGATCACCGCGTCGACCGCGTCGCTGCGGCCGATCGCCTCCACTGCCGCCGCGAACGCCTGCGGCGAGGCGTCGACGAGCAGGTCGACGGGGTTGGCGAGGCCGGCGCTTCTCGGCACGATCGCCGCCAGCTCGTGCCGCAGCGGCTCGGGCAGGGCGGGCAGCTCGAGCCCGGCGGCCTGGCAGGCGTCGGCGGCGAGGATCCCCGGTCCGCCGGTGTTGGTGACGATCGCGACGCGGTGACCGGCGGGCAGGGGCTGGCGCTCCAGCAGCGCGGCGAGGTCGAACAGCTCGCCGAGCGTGTCGGCACGCAGCACGCCGGCCTGGCGGAAGAGCGCGGCGACGGCCAGCTCGGAGCCGGCCAGCAGCGCGCCGGTATGGGAGGAGGCGGCGCGCGCGCCGGCGCTCGTGCGGCCGGCCTTGACGGCGACGATCGGCTTGACCGCGCCGACACGTCTGGCGATCCGCGCGAACTTGCGCGGATTTCCGAACGATTCGAGGTAGAGCAGGATCGCTCTCGTGCGCGGATCCTGCTCGCTCCACTCGATGAAGTCGTTGCCGGACAGGTCCGCCTTGTTGCCGACCGACGCGAACGTCGCGATCCCGACGCCCAGCTCGCGCGCCTGCTCCAGCAGCGCGATCCCGACGCCGCCGCTCTGCGACAGCAGCCCGATCCCGCCCGGCGGCGGATGAGTCGGCACGAAGGTCGCGTCGAGCCTGACGGCGGGGTCGGTGTTGAGCACGCCGAGGCAGTTGGGGCCGACGAGCCGCATGCCCGCGCCACGGCAGGTGGCGAGCAGCTCGCGCTGGCGCGCGGCGCCGTCGGGGCCGGCCTCGGCGAAGCCGGCCGCGAGCACCGCGAGCGCGCGCACGCCGCGCTCGCCGCACTGGCGCGCGACGTGCAGCACGTCGGCGGCCGGGATCGCCAGCACGGCGAGGTCGAGCTCGCCGGGGACGTCGTCGAGCGAGCGGTGACAGGCATGCGCGCCGATCGGCCGGCCGCGCTTGTTGACGGCGTGGAGCGCGCCGTTGAAGCCGCCGGCGGCGAGGTTGGCGAAGGTCGCGCCGCCGATCGTGCCGGTGTCGGGCGAGGCGCCGACGACGACGATCGAGCGCGGCCGCAGGACGGCGTCCATCGCCGCGACGGCGGCGAGCCGCTCGCGCTGGCGGAAGCGCTCACGCGCCTCGTCGGTGAAGGCGGTCGGCATCTCGACCGTCAGCACCCCGGGCTCGGAGTGGACCTGCAGCGGCAGTCTGCTCTCGCGGAAGACGCCGAGCATCTTGTGGTTCTCCGGCAGCACTTCCGCGACGAAGGTCGCGATCCCCTGCGCACGCGCGCCGAAGGCGAGGTGGGCGAGCAGGATCGTCGCCAGCCCTCTGCCGCGCATCGTCTCGGCGACCTCGAAGGCGACCTCCGCGCGGTCGGCTCCCGGCGCGTAGCGCGCCCACGCGGCATGCCCGGCGATCTCGCCGTCGCCGGTCAGCGCCAGCAGGCCGTCGCGCTCGTGGCGGTCGACCTCCGCGGCCCAACGGGCCGCGGCGGCGAGGTCGGCGGCGGGGGTGAAGAAGCGCAGCCGGCGCGAGTCGGCCGAGAGCGACTCGAGGAAGGCGCGTACCGCCGG
Source organism: Conexibacter stalactiti (assembly GCF_033542075.1). Classification (NCBI taxonomy): domain Bacteria; kingdom Bacillati; phylum Actinomycetota; class Thermoleophilia; order Solirubrobacterales; family Conexibacteraceae; genus Conexibacter; species Conexibacter stalactiti. The sequence continues at coordinate 792 of NZ_JAWSTH010000162.1, read as the reverse complement.
CAGGTCGTCGGCGCGGACCGGCCGCACGTGGATCGGCGCGCCGTCGCGCAGCGCCACGTCGACCGCGCGCGCTGCGAGCGCGGCGGCGCTCGGGACCGGTGTCGCTTCGCTCACCCCCGGGTCATACCCGATGCGCCCCGCTCAGCGCTCAGCGCGGGCCGCGATCCGTCCCGCTCGGCGTCGGCCACGTCCGCCGTCGCTGCCCGCTCAGTGCGGGACCACGTCGGGGTGGCCCTCGCCGTCGCCGTCGGCGAGCAGGCGGTTGATCGCCCACATCACGAGCGCGGTCATCACCCCGATCGTCGCCATCGAGATGCCGACGAGCGCCCACGTCGGCGACTGGCCGATCAGCAGCACGCAGCCGATGATCGCGAGCATCGGCAGCATGAAGACGAACAGCAGCGGCGAGTCCGAGTCGTTGACGGCAACCTGCTTGGGCGCGGCCTCCGCGGCCGGCTCGGCGAGCGCGACCGCCGCCGGCGCCTGAGCGGCGTCGGTGCGTCCCGTGATGAAAGCTGTCTCTGCGGCCGACATGGCGGTCTCCTTTCGTGGTCGAGAACACGATCGCGCAGGCGCGCCGCCGTGCCAGCCGCCCGTTCCCGCAGACCTGCGGTGGTGAACTACTGACGTCCACGATGGAACACGACCGCACCTTTCGAGACACCCGTGTGTCGCAAGCAACCATGGAGTCACGGATCGACCGGCGCAGGTTCCTCGGGGTCGCCGGCGGTGCCGCCGGGGCAGGCGCGCTCGCGGCCGCGCAGGCCGCCGCCGCGCCGGCGCGCGCCGCCG
>NZ_JAWSTH010000161.1:0-9425 GCF_033542075.1 Conexibacter stalactiti | reverse complement strand
AGCGGCAGTGTCGCGCGCAGGCGCGTCCCGCCCTGCTCGCCGCGTTCGACCGTGAGCGCGCCGCCGAGCGCCGCGACGCGGTCCTGCAAGCCGGCGAGGCCGCGGCCGGGCGTCGCGACCGCGCCGCCGCGGCCGTCGTCGGCGACCTCGATCGCGAGCGCGCCATCGTCGTCGGCGACCGTCACGGTCGCGGCCGTCGCCTGCGCGTGCTTGACGACGTTCGTCAGCGCCTCGGCGATCACGAAGTAGGCGGCCGCCTCGGTCGCCGGCGGCCAGCGCCGCTCCGGGATCGCGAGCGTGACGAGCAGCGGCAGCGGCCCGGTCAACGACTCGACGGCCGCCGCGACGCCGCGGTTGGTGAGGATCTGCGGATGGATGCCGGCGCCGAGGTCGCGCAGCTCGGCGATCGCCGCCTGCGTCTCGGCCGCCGCCTCGTCGAGCAGCGCGCCGATCGCGTCGGCGGCGTCGCCGCTCGCGCCGCCCTCGCCGGCCGCCGCATCGCCGCGCACGCCCGCCGCCTGGTTGGCCGCCAGCCGCAACGCCAGCAGGATCCGGATCAGTCGCTGCTGCGCGCCGTCGTGGAGGTCACGCACGAGCCGGCGGCGCTCGGCGTCGGCCGCCTCGACGATGCGGGCGCGCGAGGCGTGGATCTCCTCAGCTCGGGCCCGCTCGACCGCTTCCCGACGGGCCGCCTCCTCGGTCTCCAGCTGCGCCGTCACGTCGCGGAAGACGACGACCGCGCCGCGCCCGCTCGCCATCGTCAGCGGCGCCGACGAGTAGGCGACGCGGAACTTCGAGCCGTCCTTGCGCCAGAAGGTGTCGCCGTAGGCGCGCACCGTCTCGCCGGTCGCGGGCGGGCGCAGCAGCGGGCACTCCTCCGCCGGGAAGGGCGTGCCGTCCCAATGATGGTGATGGATCGTCGCGTGGCTGGCGCGGCCCAGCAGCTCATGCTCCGCGTAGCCGAGCAGCTCCAGCGCGGCGGGATTGGCGAACTCGACGCGACCGCCGGCATCGACGACGTAGATCGCGTCGGCGACGCTCCTCAGCAGCGCCTCGAGCATGTCGCGCGGCGCCGAGCCGAGCCGCTCGAACGGCGACCGCTCCGTCATGACGCCCGCAGTCGCGTGAGCACGGCCATCACACGGCGGTGCTCGCTCGGCTCGTCGCCGAGGCCGAGCTTGTCGAAGACGCGCGTCGCGTGCTTGTCGACGGCGGCCGGACCGATCCCCAGCAGCTCGGCGATGCCGCGGTTGGACTTGCCCTCGGCCATCAGCGTCAGCACCTCGCGCTCGCGCGGGGTCAGGTCGGCGAGCGGGTCGGCGGCGCGACGCCGGCCGACCATCCGCGCGACGACCTCGGGGTCGAGCGCGGAGCCGCCCGCGGCGACGCGCTGGATCGCGTCGACGAGCGCGCCGACGTCGGCGACGCGGTCCTTCAGCAGGTAGCCGACGCCGGAGGCGTCGTCGCCGATCAGGTCGAGCGCATAGCGCTCCTCGAGGAACTGCGACAGCACCAGCACCGCGGTGCCGGGCTGGGTCGCGCGGATCTCGCGTGCGGCGCGCAGGCCGTCGTCGGTGCCGTCGGGCGGCATCTGCACGTCGACGATCGCGACGTCGGGGGCGTGCGCGCGCACCTTGCGCAGCAGCTCCTCCGCGTCGCCGGCCTCGGCGACGACGTCGAGCCCCGCGTCCTGCAGCAGCCGCACGAGTCCCTTGCGCAGGAGCGCGTTGTCGTCGGCGACGAGCAGGCGGAGCGGCGGCACGTCGCCACCGTATCGCGTCGGGTTCTCCCTACCCCGCCTGTCCGATCCCGCCCCTGTGCGCGCCACGCCGCGGCTGCGACGCTCGGTGAGCAACGGAAAGGAGTGCCTGCGATGACCGAGCGAACCCCCGACAGAGAACCGACCAGCCCGCTGCTCGTGACCGTCCGCTACGTGCTGCCGATCGCCGTCGTGCTGGCCGGCGTGATCTTCTTCCTGCTCGACCCCGACGTGCACAACTTCGAGGGCCCGGCGGCGCTGATCGGCGCCGGCCTCAGCGTCCTGCTGCTCAACGTCCTGCATCGCGCCGGCGTCCGCGGCGACGCCGACCGCGACCGCGAGGAGGACGCGCGGCGCTACTTCGACGCGCACGGCCACTGGCCCGACGAGGCGCGCGCGTCGGTCGCGATCAAGCGCGCGCCGTAGGGCGTTCAGCCGACCGCGGTCGGCGCGACGATGTCGATCAGGTCGAGACGGTGCGCCGCGTCGAGGCGCTCGAAGGCGCGGTCGACAGCGGCCGGGCCGCGCACGACGACCTGCCTGCGATGGTCCGCGCGCGCCGCGGCGGAGGCGTCGACGATCGTGCGCACGCCGCTGCGGTCGATCTCGGTCAGGTCACGCAGGTCGAGCACGACCATGCGAGCGTTGAGCCTCGCGTCGTGGAGCGTCCGGGCGAGCTTCGGCGCGCCTTCGCGGTCGAGCTCGCCGCTCACGTGCACCCAGATCGCGTCGACGCCGCCGCGGCACCACGTGCAGGTGAAGCGCGGCGGCGGCTTCGAAGGGGCGACGGCGGGCGGGTCGGCTTCCTTCAGATGCGAATTGGTCATGACGTCTCCGAGTCGCGTCGTGCGAAAACCCAGAAGTCACGCGACGGGTACCGATCGCTGAATTCGGCCCCCATCGTGATGCCCTCGGAACCCAGCCTAGAGCGTGCGTCAAGGGTCCAGCACGAAGACCTCGCACATGAGATCCGGGCGGTGCTGGCTGCCGCTCATGAAGCCGATCACTCTGCGTCCGGTCGCGCGCTCGACGACCGCCTTGAAGCGGTCGCGCATCAACTCCTGGAACGCCGTCCGCTGCGCGGTCACGGCGCTGTCGCGGCCGCCTTCGAGCAGCGTCTGCTCGACGCGCGAGAGGCCGCCGCGCAGGACGCAGACGACGAGATCGTCCTGGTAGTAGGACTTGGCCTTCGTCGGGCCGTGCCCGTAGTACTCCTTCAGTAGGCCGACCAGCCCGTCGGAGATGGCGGTGAGCATGTCACCGTGACTGACCGGTTGGTGTGGGTCGCCGCTGCTCATCGCCAACCACCACAGTCATCTTAGTGGTTAAACGCCTGTCGGGTCTTCCTGCGGCCAGCGCTCGCGGCAGTGGCGCGCGAACGCCGCGGCCTGGCGGGTCGGCCGGGCGTCGCGCAGGCGCGCAAGCGCGAAGACCGTCTCCGGCACCTCGCCGGCGAGCGGGACGGCGGCGAGCGGCAGGCCTTCGTGCGTGAGGTCGTGGACGGGGCGGCTGATCAGCAGCGCGAAGCCGCGGCCGCGGCCGACCAGCGCGCGCACCAGCTCGTGGCTGGAGGCGCGGTGACGGATCCGCGGTCTCAGGCCGGCGCTGGTGAAGACCGACTCGAGGTAGTCACGGCTCGGCGGCAGGTCGAACATCACCATGTCGCGCGCGGCCAGCTCCTCGACGGTCACCGCGGCGCGCCCGGCCAGCTCGTCGTCGGCGGCGAACAGCGCATAGGCGCGAGCACGGTAGAGCGGCGTCGCCTCGACGTCGGGGCTCAGCTCCAGCGCGTCGACGATCGCGAGGTCACAGCGGCCGTCGCGCAGGGCGGCCTCGATCTCCGGCACCGGCCCTTCGAGGAAGTCGAGCGCGACCCGCGGATGAAGCGCCTCGAAGCTCTGCAGCAGCGGCGGCAACAGGAACGGGGCGGCGGTGCTGAAGCAGCCGACCGTCAGCGGCCCGGCGACGCCGGGATGGGGTGCGAGCGCGGCCCGCTGCACCTCCTCCGCGTGCGCGAGCAGGTCGCGCGCGAGCGGCAGCAGCCGCCGCCCGGCCGGCGTCAGCAGCAGTGTGCGGGCGCGCCGGCGGATCAGCAGCTGCTGGTCCAGCCGCCGCTCCAGCGCCGCGACCTGGAGCGAGACGGCCGACTGCGACAGATGCAGACGCGCGGCGGCCGCCGTCATCGTGCCGGCCTCGGCGGCGACCGCGAAGCAGTGCAGCGCGCGCAGGTCGAGCGGCGGATACATGAGCTGATCTGAGGAACTTTCGGAGATTCCTTCATTTTACTTCTGGGACGCGGACGGGGAAGCTCACGAGATGGAGCAGAGAGACAGCGGCGGCGTGGCTTGGAGCGACCCCGGCGAGACGCCGATCGCCTACCTGCGCGAGGGCGCCGGCGCACATCCGCCGCTCGACTCCCCCGCCTACAAGTCGACGCTGCTGCGTCATCCCAGAGAGCCGCTGCTGTACCTGCCGCAGACACTGACCGAGATCACCGGGCCGGCGCTCGGCGACGCGGCGCGGATCGGCGCGCTCGACCACGACCTGACGCGTCAGCACGCCGGGGCGCCGATCGGTGAGCGGCTGATCGTGCAGGGGCGCGTCTTCGACACGGAGGGCAAGCCGCTGCGCGGCACGCTCGTCGAGATCTGGCAGGCCAATTCAGCCGGCCGCTACCTTCACAAGCACGACCGTTGGGAGGCGCCGCTGGATCCCAACTTCAGCGGCGCCGGTCGTTGCCTGACCGACGACGACGGCCGCTACCGCTTCGTCACGGTCAAGCCGGGGCCGTACCCGTGGGGCAACCACCACAACGCGTGGCGCCCCGCGCACATCCACTTCTCGCTGCTGGGCCGCGCCTTCACGCAGCGGCTGGTGACGCAGATGTACTTCCCCAGCGACCCCTTCTTCCCGTACGACCCGATCTTCAATTCGGTCCGCGACGAGCGCGCGCGCGAGCGGATGGTCGCGTCGTTCAACGTCCACGAGACCGTTCCGAGCTGGGCGCAGTGCTACGAGTTCGACATCTACCTGCGCGGGCCGGCGGCGACGCCGTTCGAGGAGGAGCTGTGATCTTCGCGACCACGCCCTCGCAGACGGTCGGCCCCTACTACGCGATCGGGCTGCCGTGGCCCGACGGCCCCTGCGTCGTGCCGGCGGGGACGCCCGGCGCGATCACGCTGACCGGCACGATCTACGACGGCCGCGGTGCCGTCATCCCCGATCACCTGATCGAGATCTGGCAGGCCGATCCCGACGGCCGCTTCGCCGACCTGCGCGGCGCGGGCCCGGGCGGCCCCTCGCGCGTGGAGGGCTTCCGCGGCTTCGGTCGCGCCGGCGCCGAGGTCGGCGACGGCAGCTACGAGCTGCTGACGCTCAAGCCGGGGCGCGTGCCCGGCCCCGGCAGACGGCTGCAGGCGCCGCACGTCGACGTCTCGCTGTTCGCGCGCGGGCTGCTGCACCGGCTCGTCACGCGCATCTACTTCGCCGACGAGGAAGCGGCCAACGCCGAGGACCCGGTCCTGCAGTCGGTGCCGGCGGCGCGGCGAGGAACACTGCTCGCGCAGCCGCGCGCGGGCGGGTACGGTTTCGACATCCACGTCCAGGGCCCGCACGAGACCGTCTTCTTCGCGGTCTGAGCAGATGCTGTTCGACGGCACCTACGCGCGCGGCGCCGCCGCGCAGGCCGTCACCGACGCCGGTTGGCTGCGGGCGCTGCTCGACGTCGAGGCCGGGCTGGCGCGCGCCGGCGCCGTCACCGCCATCGTCCCGGCCGACGCCGCCGAGCGGATCGCCGCCGCCTGCGTGCCGGAGCGCTTCGAGCTCGCCGCGCTCGCGCGCGACGCCGGCGAGCATGCGACCGTCGTCGTGCCGCTCGTGCGGGCGCTGAAGGAGGCCGTCGGCGCGGCCGACGCCGGCTTCGTGCACGCCGGCGCGACGAGCCAGGACGTGCTCGACAGCGCCGCGATGCTGCTCGCGCGGCGGGCGCTGGAGCCGCTGCTGGCCGACGCCCGCGCCGCCGCCGCCGCCGCCGCGCGCCTGGCCGCCGCGCATCGCGACACGCCGATGACCGGGCGCACGCTGCTGCAGCAGGCGCTGCCGACGACCTTCGGGCTGCGCGCCGCCGGCTGGACGAGCGCGCTCGACGCCGCTCGCGGTGACGTCGCCGCGGTCGTGACGGAGCGGCTGGCGGTGCAGCTCGGCGGACCGGTCGGGACCGGCTCGCCCGCGCTGACGGCCGCGCTCGCGCGCGAGCTGGGGCTGGTCGAGCCGCTGCTGCCGTGGCACACCGACCGCGGTCGCGTGGTCGTGCTGGCCGCCGCGCTGGGGGCGCTGAGCGGGAGCTGCGCGAAGGTCGCGCGCGACGTGACGCTGCTCTCCCAGCAGGAGGTCGGCGAGCTGCGCGAGGGCGGCGGCGCGCAGCGCGGCGGCTCCTCGGCGATGGCGCACAAGCGCAACCCGGTCGCCGCCGTCTCGGTGCTGGCGTGCGCCGCGCGCGTGCCGGGCCTGGTCGCGACGCTGCTGGCGGGGATGGCGCAGGAGCACGAGCGCGCCGCCGGCGCCTGGCAGGCCGAATGGGGGACGTTGAGCGAGCTGCTGGCGCTGACCGGCTCGGCCGTCGCGTGGGCGCGCGACCTGCTCGAAGGGTTGGAGGTCGATCCCGCGCGGATGCGCGACAACCTCGCGCGGCTGGCCGCGGCCGGCGTCGCCGAGGCGGCCGATCCGGCGGCGCACGTCGGCGCGGCGGCGGAGCTGGTCGAGCGGGTGCTGAGCGCACGCGGCGCGAGCGCGTCCGCCGCCGCGAGCGCGGCGCGGGAGGTCGCGCGGTGACGCTCCTGCATCACGAGATCGAGGGCGTCAGAGGCGGCCCGCCGCTGCTGCTCGGCGGCTCGCTCGGCACGTCGCTGTCGATGTGGGGGCCGCAGGTGCCGGCGCTCGCGGAGCGGCTGCGCGTCGTCCGCTTCGACCACCGCGGCCACGGCCGCTCGCCCGAGCCGGCCGGGCCGTACTCGATCGAGGCGATGGGCAGAGACGTGCTGACGCTGCTCGACTGGATCGGGCTCGAGCGGGTCTCCTACTGCGGCCTCTCGATCGGCGGCATGGTCGGGATGTGGCTGGCCGCCAACGCGCCCGAGCGAATCGACCGGCTGGTGCTGATCTGCACCTCCGCCCACCTGCCGCCGGCCGAGGGATGGCGCGAGCGGGCCGCGACCGTGCGCGCGGCCGGGACCGTCGGGGCCGTTGCCGACAGCGTCGTCGCGCGCTGGCTGACGCCCGCGTACGCGGCGCGCAAGCCAACTGTCGTCGGGTGGCTGAAGGGGATGCTCGAGGCCTCTCCGCCGCAGGGCTACGCGGCCAGCTGCGAGGCGATCGCGGCGATGGACCTGCGGCCGCAGCTGTCGTGGATCCAGGCGCCGACGCTCGTGCTCGCCGGCGCCGAGGACCAGGCGACCCCGCCGGCGCACGGCGAGGCGATCGCGGCGGCGATCGCGGACGCGCGGCTGGAGCTGCTGTCGCCGATGGCCCACCTCGGCAGCGTCGAGCAGGCGACCGCCGTCACGAACCTGATCCTCGACCATCTGCGACCACGGGAGCGACCGCGATGAGCGATGCCCACGACCCGCTCTACGACGCCGGCATGAAGGTCCGCCGCGAGGTGCTCGGCGACGAGCACGTCGACCGCGCCGTCGCCGCCACGACCGACTTCACCGCGCCGTTCCAGGAGTACATCACGCGCTCGGCATGGGGCTCGATCTGGGCCCGCGACGGGCTCGACCGCCATACGCGCAGCTGCATCACGCTCGCGGTCCTGACCGCGCTCGGGCGCGAGCACGAGGTCGCGATGCACGTGCGCGCCGCGCTGCGCAACGGGCTCACGCGCGATGAGATCGGCGAGGTGCTGCTGCACACCGGCGTCTACGCCGGCGTGCCGACCTCCAACCGCGCCTTCGCGATCGCGCAGCGGGTCTTCGACGAGCTGGACGAGTCGGAGGCCGACGCCGGCCTCGGGCACGCGTAGAGCGCGTTCAGGCGGGCGGCAGCTCGTAGAGGAGGCGTTCGACCGTCAGCAGAGGCGGGTCGCCGGGGACCGCGGACGGGAGCGTCAGGCCGATGCCCCAGGCCGCTCCGGCCGTCGGTGATCCCGTTGCCTCCAGCCAGCGCGAGGCCGTGTCGTCGATCGCGTCGGCGAGCGCGGGCGACAGCGGCTCGGCCGGCAGCAGCGCGACCGGCAGCCAGCTGCGCAGGGTCGACTCCGCGAGCGGGAGGCCATAGGAGAGCTGGAGCCGCAGCTGCTGCCCGGTCGCGTCGCCGAACAGCTGCCCGAGCGCGTCGCGCAGCGCCGCGGCCAGGCTCTCGCCAGTGATGCGCAGCTCGTCGGGCCACGCGAGCGCCGGCGCGACGGCGGCTGCGAGCGACCGCGGGCTGATCGTCACGAACGGTGACGTGTTCGGGAGGCGCGCGTTGCGACGCGTCGCCAGCGCGACCTGCGCCCGCTGCGTCGCGGCGACGTTCAGTCCGCTCCACGCGAGCTGCAGCCGTGCCGGCCCGCTGCGCACGATCGGCGCGGCGGGGTGGAACGCGAGCGCGCCGGCACGGCTTCCGGCGGGATCGGGGAGCAGCGCGCTGACGCTGCCGTCCGGCTCACACCAGCCGACCTCCGGCAGCGCCGTTGTGGCGTCCGCGTCCGCCCGCGTCAGCACGACCGCCCGCAGCAGCGGATCGGGTCCCGTCTCCCACTCGACCCGCAGGCTCAGATCGTGCCGCGGATCGGCCGCGGGATCGGCGTCCGGCGGCGCGCTGCTCCAGTGCGCTTCCCACGCCGCCACGAGCGGGTCGAGCAGCGTGCCGACGGTGGCGACGATCGCGCTGCCCGGCAGCTCGCCGCGGGCGCAGGCGCCGACCTGCTCGCGCAGACCACCGGAGAGCGAGAACCAGCGCCACAGCGTGCTCGCCAGCTCTTCCGTGTCGAGGGTGGGGTGGGCGGCGGGCACGGGCGGCGCACCCAGCTCGACGCCGACCAGCAGCTCGTCCTGCGCTGCCTCCGGGACGACGACAACGGCGGTGAAGGTCCAGCGGCCGGCTTGGGAGAGCGATGGCGGCACCAGATCGGTCGCGTTCGCGCACTGCTCTGCCGGCTGCGGCGGCGCCGGCAGCTCCCGCAGGACGACCGGGAGCAGCGGCGCGCCGAGGTCGCCGTCGACCGCGGTGGGCGCCTCGGCGCCGCTGAGGGGGCGCAAGAACGTCAGCGACGTGGGCGCCGCGGGCAGGTCGAGCAGCAGGCCGTCGGCGTCGAAGCGCAGCGGCCCGGGCGCGAGCTGCAGTTGCGCGGCTGGCTCGGCGACCGTCGCCAGCAGCGTCGCCGAGGACGGCGGCGGCCGCAGCGGAACGCGCATGCGGCTGAGGTGCACGTCAGCCGCCGCATCGGCGGCGGAGGGATCGAAGCGCCTCCCGGCGGCGGCGTCCGCGCGCGCGTCGGCGTCGTTGTTCGCGACCGTTCCCAGCAGCCGGGCGGCGGGCGCGGGCGGCAGGCCGAAGGGGGTGCTGGCAAGCGTCTCGTACTGGAGCGCGAGCGTCGCGTCGGCGGCGGCCGCCAGCCCGTCGGCGACGGCGCCGGCGGCGAGCGCGCCGGCCGCCGCGGCGAGGTCACCGGCCGGCGACAGCGGCG